>DOVJ01000034.1 GCA_003520145.1 Eubacterium sp. | reverse complement strand
CTTCGACCACACTGTCATACTGACTGTCGGATTTTCAAGCATGCGTCCTCTTAAGCGCATGAGATTATTGCCTCTATACCGTGCAGTCTTCTTACCAAACGCACATATATCTTCACCCTTCCTAAAAGCAAACACAACAAGATCATCATCAGCAAAATGTTTACAAGAAGCCTTAAGTACCTTATCTGCGCCCTCAATCAAGAAGTCATCCGCGTCGACAAAACATAACCACTTGCCACTTGCTTTTTTTATTCCCTCATTACGTGCGTAAGACACCCCAGCCTTACTTTCGCACAGAACAACAGAGGTGTCAGCAGACGCTATCTCACTTGCGACCTTATAAGTATCGTCAGTAGATGCATTTTCTATTATGATTATCTCTTTATCAAGGTCTATGTCCCTGATACTTTCATACACTCTTTGAAGATAATTTCCGGCGTTATGAGCCGGTATTATGAATGATATATCCAACCGGATTTCCTCCTATTTGATAACAGCAGCACTACTCTTCTTTCTGAAGACAAGAAACTTGCTGAGCACATAATTAAGGACAGTTATAACGACCTGCACAAGAAGCTTCGCGATCTTGTCGTTCATGTCAAGCACTGACACGAGCACAAACATCATGACCATGTCGACTATGAGAGTCGCAACTCTCGAGCTGACGAACTGCGTGCACTCCTTGAGTTTATTCTCGTTATGGCTTCTGAATACGAAGCGACGATTAGCAAAGTAAGCAAACATGACAGCCGCGCACCATGATATGATGTTGGCAAGCTGCAGCTTAAGCGGATCCTTCGGATCAAGTACCGTGCACACGCACAGATAATAAGTTCCAAGGCTTACTATCGTCGTCATCACGCCCACGATCAGGTATACTATGATTTCTCTGTACTTATCCCAATACTTCTTAAGCATCGACATCCTCCTTCACATCACCTACAGTCTTAGAGATGATGAATCTCGGACGCCCCTTGACCTCTTCATATATCTTGGATATGTAATAACCTATTATACCGAGGCTTATCATAAGAACAGCACCTATAAAGCCAAGCATGACTATTACCGTCGTAAAACCATCAGACGCAACACCCTGAATCTTCTGGATAAGCGTAACCACCGTAAGAGTTATGGTCATGAACAGAAGGATCACACCAAGCATGGATATGATTTGCATCGGCGCACTGGTAAATGAAGTGATATTCGTTATCGCGTACTTAATAAGGGACTTCGTAGACCACTTCGACTCGCCCTCTTCACGCTCTCTGACATCATATTCAACCTGAGTCGTCTCAAAGCCCACCCATGAAGACATGGCACGGAAGAAAGCATTCTTCTCGCGGATGTTGAGGATCACATTGACCGCCTTCCTGTCAAGAAGCTTGAAATCTGAGGCTCTCGACATATCGACACCAGTCGCGTCACTTATCATAGAATAAAAACTCTTAGCAGCCATCTTATGCATGAGAGACTCATGTCCTCTTGTAGCCTTAACGCCTTCTATGACCTCGTACCCCTGTTCCCACAGTCTGTACATCTCAACAAGCTTTTCAGGCGGGTGCTGAAGATCGCAATCTATAACAGCAACACAATCGCCCATAGACTTGTGAAGTCCAGCAAACATAGCAGACTCCTTGCCGAAGTTACGCGAAAAGCTTATACCCTTAACCTTAGGATCTATCTTCGATGCCTCTAAGATCTCACTCCATGTCTTATCCTTAGAACCATCATTCACAAAGAGCAATTCATAATCTATATGCGCATCCTTGAGTATCGAACCTATGACAGATGCGGTTTTTCTGATCATGGCCTCTTCATTGTAGGCCGGAATAACAACAGATAACATAATTACTTCTTTCCGAATTTTCTCATGATGAAAGCACTGCCCTTCTTGAGCCAGTTCTCATCTTCCATGAAGATGTAAGGGAGTTCTCTGTAACCATAATGAGTAGTAAGAAGCCATACATCAAGAAGTCTCTCGCTTACAAAGCCAAATACTCTCGCATCATTAACACTGTAATCAGATATATCAAGTCTCTTCTCAAGCTCAAAGAGTATGCTAAAGAGCCATTCACAGTACTCATCGAATCTGTTCTTCTTCATGATGAACATGTTGAAGCGATGACCCTTAGTGCTCTTCATAACTGAATCATATGCAGGCAAGTAATCAGGATACATCTCCTCGATAATCTTTCTGGTAGTATCAAGATCCTCAGCATGATGCGCATGAACATACTGACTATAATTAGTCTCTATATAGTAATTACGAGGCTTCGGAAGAACGATATCCGTAAGCGAGAGAACCCTCTTAGCCTCCTTAGCAGACAATATTCTTGCGAACTTATCGCCCTTAGACCCTTTCATAGTGAAGTGTCTTCTGTAGTGCGCAAGACCTACATAATCAGCCTTAAGATTCTTCCAGGCCCAATAGAGACCCGTAAGCTCGCAATAGTTAGCGTTCTTAGCACTTATATTATCGCCTGTATTATCCTTAGTAAACCCAAGCTCGAGATCCTTACCCTCAGCTCCGACATGAATCGGAAGGTACATCGGATCCTTAGGCATCTCATATGCCTTATGCGTAGCAACTATGATCTTAATATCGCTCATTACTTTAATCCCTTCTTCTTACAGTCTATATACCAGTCACGGATACTCTCTTCAAGAGTATAGTGCATCTTATATCCGCAGGTATTCATCTTCACACCGCTTATGTTCGTAGAAACCATGAGTTTCTTAACTCTCGCAGGATGTATGCCTATCTTCTTACCACCGATAGGACCTACTACCTTAGCAACTCCCATGAGAAGTCCGCCCGGAATCATCGGTATCTTGCGCTTCATCCTAGTGGCCTTCATCATAGTGTTACAGATAGTCTCAATCGTATATGCCGGTTCAAATGTACAGTTGAAGATATCAACTCCTGCAAAGTCGTTATCTATCATGCGGTATTTCATGAAGCGGACAAGCTCCTTAACATATACACACGCCTTGATAGTATCTTTTCTGCCTGTATATACGAAGTATCTCTTTCTTATACCCCAGTAGAGTCTTGTGAAGTTACCATGTTCACCCTTACCATATACGACACCCGGTCTTAAGATGGTAAGTTCTCTGGAAGAATCCGCAGCCTGCCATACCATATGGATTTTCTCAGCAACAAGCTTACTTATACCATATGGAGTATTCGGAGTAGGAAGAGTATCCTCAGTCTTGAGGTCTTCTGCCGCTCCATAAGGAGCTATAGAACTGGTAAAGAGAATCTTCTTGATCCCGTACTTACAAGCGAACTCAGTAACATTCTCAGCACCCTTAATATTAGTCTCAAAGTATTCATGATCCTCATGCCCGGGAGTTCTGTGAATCGCAGCAAGGTTAAAGATGATATCATCAGGCGTAGACACAAAATCAAAAGCTATAGGCTGTCTGACATCCTTACGGATGTAGTCAACGCCATCTAGCTTCTCTACTACACCAGGCACGACGCCCTCTTCACCCGGCATTACAATATCCAGATCATATATCTTATCACCAGGCTTTACACACTCACTCTTTAGAAGCTTAATAAGATGAGTTCCTATAAAACCCGAACCACCAAATATAATATAATTCATGTTCTATAATCCTTTCTATGCCTGAGAGGTTGCAGAAGAGCTTTCCTTCTGAGCTTCTACAAGCGAAAATGCTATATTAATGGCGTGATCTCCAACTCTCTCAAGACCTGATACAACATCCGAGAAGAAGATACCAAGCTGTGCTGAGCACTTGCCCATGCTGAGTCTTGATATATGTCTAGTCTGAAGCATACGCTCCATATGATCTATCTGGTCCTCAAGATCGAGGATTTCCTGCATATTCTCTGTCTTACCTGTCACAAACATCTCAACAGATTCGCTGAGAATCTTAGTACACAGATCCGTCATCTCCTTAAGCTCAGCCTGGCTCTCTTCAGAGAAGAGCTTACCGCCTTCTATAACCTGCGGTATGATCTCTACTATGTTCTCAGCATGATCAGATATACGCTCGATATCCGATACAACGTGGAAGTAAGCCGCGATCTTATTAGCATCGGCAATAGGAAGTGTATTCTGGTTGATCTTAACGAGGAAGTCACTTATCTCTTCATCGAGATAATCTACATACTTCTCAGTCTTGAATACAATCTGACTTCTGTCTATATCGCCATCGATAAGACACTCAACAGCAGTGTTAAGATTCTCTATAGCCATCTCTGCCATACGCTCCATCTCAGACACAGCAAGGAAAGCCGCAACCGCCGGATTAGGAAGATGATTACGATTGATATACTGAAGATGGAACTCTTCGTTCTCATCCTCATCCGATCCTGGAACTATCACATAAGTAAGCTTGATGATCAGATCCATAAAAGGATAGAATACTATAACCTGGAACACCTTGAAAAGAAGATGCGCCACCGCTATATTACGTCCAAGAGTACCGGCATCCGAGCCGCCGCCACTCACTCTTCTTATGATCATCTCTATATACTCGCCAAAGAACATGAGGAGAACGAACATAAGGATAGTTCCGAATATATTAAAGAGAAGATGGATAAGCGCCGCTCTCTTAGCATTCTTAGAACCGCCTATAGATGAAAGCACTGCCGAAGTACAGGCACCTATGTTACATCCAAGTATAACAAACATACATATACGAAGATCAACAAGACCCTGAGAAGCCATAACTACGAGGATAGAGACCGTAACAGACGAACTCTGAACAACACTTGTTATAGCAAGTCCAAGCAGCACTCCCAAAAAAGGATTCGTAAAGTTCGCAAGGAAGTTAATAACAGCTGGAACCTCTCTTATAACAGCCATAGCCCCTGACATAGTACTGATACCTAAAAACAGTACACCGAAGCCAAGTACTATATCACCACTTTTTCTAACTATTGGTTTTTTGATGAAGTTGACCATAATAGCGCCCGCAAACACGAAAAGCGGAGCTATGGCGCTAAGTCTGAACGCAACCAAAAGAGCTGTTACAGTCGTTCCTATGTTGGCACCGAGTATGATACCACAGGCTTCGCCAAGCTGCATCAGTCCCGAGTTAACAAAGCTGACAACCATAACAGTAGCCGCACTCGATGACTGGATAACAGCCGTGAAGAACAATCCAACCACAAGACCAAAGAACTTGTTCTTGGTAAAGGCAGCGAGAATACCTCTTAACTTGTTACCGGCAACCTTCTCGATACCATGACTCATCATATTCATACCATATATGAATAATCCTAATCCCCCCAACAGTTCAATAATAATAGTCAGTTCCATCATTCATCTCCTAATTACCATATCAGACCCGAAGGGCGCAAAAAACCTACGAGTAAAAAAGCACATATAATAATAATATCATCACTCACAAAAAACGTCAAGAGGATATTGTTTCTATCATGCTTCCCTTTTCGGTCTTAGTAACCTTTATCTGCTGTGGTATGTTCTCAACAAGCTCTTCACGATGACTTATGATACCGACAAGCTTGTTGCTTCCTGTTAAGTTCACCAGAATTTCCATAGCATTGTCAAGGGACTTCTTATCGAGGGTTCCAAAGCCTTCATCTATGAAGAGGGCATCCATCTGTATGCCACCATTACCTGCAGATACAGTGTCCGACAACCCAAGCGCCAGAGAAAGCGACGCTTTGAAGCTCTCTCCGCCAGAGAGATTGCCAACAGGCCTTCTGTGACCTGTGTGCTTATCAAGCACCTCGAGGTCCAGGAAAGTACCGCTTTTCCCACTATATGAATCGCTCTTGCGATAGAGCTCGTACTGTCCGCCACTCATAGGGAGGAGCCTTCTGTTTGCGGCATCTATGATTCTGTCAAAGCCTGAAGCCTGAACGAATTGTTCCAGGGTTATCTTAGAAGCCTTCTGTGCACTGCCCTTAACAAGACTGTACAGGCGCGCACAGATGCTGTGCTGATGCCTGGCATCCTCAAGCTTAACACTGACCTCTTCTATGCTTTCGCGCTTAGACTTATTCGTATTGATTCTGTTTCGGTCAGTACTTGTATTATTTCTCAATTCATTAGTACGATCCTTCTTAAGATTGCACAGGGCAGAGAGTTCCTCGACATCCACCCAGACCTTGTCCTTAGCCTCATCGATAGCATCCTTAAGAAGCCTCTTGTTAGTCACGACATCACTGTCATACTGATTAAGCAAAGCTTCACTCTCTTCTAGTTCAGCCTTACTAACCACACACTTAAGCATATCTTCAACCGATGAAAAATCGTATTCCTTAAGACGCTCATCAAGATCAGCCTTCCGCCTAACGACATCCTCTTCTATGACACCAAGGTTATCATTCTCTGATTTAAGCGCCGATTCACAGGAAGTCACCATATCTTTGGCAGCATCAAGATTAACCTTCGCCTTATCTATATCAGACAGAAGCTTATCCTTCTTATCACAAAGCTCCTTAAGTACCTTACTTGCACTTTCCCAATCCTTGAACTTAAGTTTCTCAAGACTCTTAAGCAAAGCCTGTACCTCCTTAAGAGACAGCAAAGCACTCTTATATTCAGCCTCTAAGTATTCGCCGCGCGCACTTAAGTCATCAGATTCCCTGCCCCTTGCAAGTTCAAGAGCCTTCTTCATATCCGCAAGCTTCTCGCAGTCCTTCAAAAGAGCCGCATATTCTTCCTTCGCCTCGTCATAAGAATCCTTCACTTTACCTGATACATCAAGAACAGCATCATAAGCATCATCAAGCGACATGCCCTCACAGTTCTTACCAACAGGAGAATTCTCAAGAGAATTCTCCAAAGGATTCTCCATGCAATCCATGATTGCATGCATAAGCGAATCCTCCAGATTCTGAAGATTGCTCTTAGCAACAGCAGCAGCACTTGCAGCCTTCGAATTATCAGCCGAAAGCTTCTCTTCTTCATCTCTTAATCGCTTAACCTCATCCTCATCTACGTGGTCATCACTAAGCACCGCAGCCAAAGGATGATGAGTACTGCCGCACACAGGACAAGGCTCACCTTCTGCAAGGTTCTTCGCAAGAATCCCAGCCATACAATCGTTAAAATGTTTCTCCGCACTTATTCTCGCCATAGTAGCGCCGTTATAGGCTTCCCTTACGCTTTCATACTCATCCTGCCTCTTCTTAAGCTCAAGTTCAAGCTTCTTTCTCTTAGGAAATCCCACATTAAGTACATTATCAAAGCTCTTTTTTAAGGTCTCAAGCTTATCAAGTCTCCCCTTCATATCTGCAAGCTTTACAGACTTATCCTGCCCAGCATTAACTTCGGTCTCAAGCTTATTAATCTTATCCTTAAGTGCCATAACAGCTTCTTTGTGAGCCTCTATCTCTTCCTTAAGCTTACCTTCCTTAGCAGTAAGAGCGGCTACGCTCTTCTCATACTCAGACCTTTCTTCATACTTATTCTTCTCTTCTTCTATGAGAAGAATCTCCTTACTTAGACTCTGTGCCTCACCCTCGTATGCCTTAGAAGCCTCATAAGCTTCACTCATCTTAAGAAGCTTAAGCTTGGCTTCATCATATTTCTTCCCGATAGCAGCTATCTTCGAAACAGTCTTATCCTTATCCCCCTCACGCTGCGCCCACGCCTCATACGAAGGATATACATTATAAAGAGCATCCTTCTCACGCTTAAGAACCGCTCTTAAGTTCTCCATAGCATCCTTTTGGTTATTTAAGGCCTCTTCCTTAGCAATAAGACCATCTCTTTTTTGAATAGCCTTATTGTTATCATTGGCAAGGTTTAACTTCTTAAGGCACTCCTCGTATTCACACTCTAAATCAGCAAGCTTAATAAGCTCAGCTTTATAGACCTCTTCATCAGCAGTATTCATATCATCTATGGTCTTAAGAAGGATATCTACATCCCATACAGACTTAGCTTCATCCACCTTAGCTTTAAGCTCATCAAGCTTTGTCTCACCATCTGCATATGGTGATGACTTCACATCCTTAAGATGCTGTATGATACTTGCGTTATAAGTATCAGCCTTCTTCTTCCATTCATTCTCACGAAACTTAAGTACAGTCTCGATATTACTGTATTCATCAGTCTTGAACATCGTTCTTAGTATGCTCGTTCGCTCTTCTGTCTTCGCGTTAAGAAGCTTCCAGAATTCACCCTGAGCAACCATGACGATCTGCTTAAATTGCTTCTCATCTATCTTGAGAAGATCAACTATCTCACTGTTAATAGCAGTATTAGTTTTCTCCTTAGGAGTTTCTCCCACTTCAGAGAACACAACCGTGCCAGCCACATGCTTATAGCCTTCTCCACGCTCTTTTTTCGCCAAATAAGGAAGAGTTCTCTTGATGTAGTACTCCTTTCCCTGATGAGAAAAGTAGAATTCTACGTAGCACTTATCAGTATCTGCAGCATAATCGCTCCTAAGTCCATCCTCATCACGATAGGTACCACTTGTCTTCCCGTACAGAGCATAACAGATGGCATCGAAGATCATGGTCTTGCCCGCACCCGTATCACCGGATATGAGAAAAAGCCCCTTATCACCAAAGGAAGTAAAGTCTATATCAGGCACCAGACCGGCATATGGGCCTATGCCACACATAATAAGTTTAATCGGCTTCATAGATTATACCCACCTCCTTACCTACTTCTTTCATGACTGCCATCTCCTCATCGGATATATCACAGCCATATATATAGCTGTAGAATTCGCTCACAATCTCAGTGTAGGACTTGTCGGCAGCATTTACATCAGCACTGCCCTGCTCGATTCCTCTGGTGTGCGAATTGTCATAATTCACGTCAACTATATTCTGATAGACCTGCCTTAGTATACCCATAACATCAGTCACATCATCCTCATCGGTGACAGTCGCATAGATAAAGTCCTCACTAGCATTCGCATCAGACATAAGTTCCTTCAGCGTCCCCTTCACACGGCGAACATCGCGCATAGGCTTAAGCGGCACAAGCTCAATCTTAAGCTTCTCATCGCCACTTATAGTGATGAGTGGAACACTCTTCTCATCATGAACCTCCTTCAGGGAATACTTAAGCATAGAACCACTATATCTGACCTCATCCCTGCCAACTCGCTGCGGCGAGTGAATATGGCCAAGAGCCACATAATCAAAGTCATCAAAAAGATCATAGCCTATCTTCTCAACAGTTCCCACCATCTGTGTCGCAAGTCCCTCAGAACCACCAAGCTCTGGGTCCATGCCCCGAGAAGCCACAAACTGGTGCGCAACAAGGATATTGGTAGAAGACTTATCAAGAACAGTATTCTGAAGGATCACTCTCACAGCATCCTCATAAGATTCGATCCTCTCATCCGGGAAAAAATGCTTCACCTGCGAAGCCTTAACAAAAGGAAGCAGATATACATCCACCTTACACTCTCCATCGCAGAAGCTCTGCTTATGAAGAACGCCGTCAAACAGCGATGATATGTATATCTGCTTCGTCGCAAACAAAGAACTGCCATAATTCAGACGCTCGTCTGAATCATGGTTTCCGCTTATCATGCATACTTTTAAATCCCTTATCGCAATCTCATTCATAAAGTGATTCAGAAGCTTCGTAGCAGCCTCGCTCGGAACAGACTTATCATATACATCACCCGCTATCAAAAAACCATCTACGCCTTCCTTATCTGCTATCTCAAGAATCTCATCAAGCATATACTTCTGATCATCATACAGATCATACTCGCCAAGAGACTTTCCAAGATGCAGATCACCCAGATGTAACCATCGCATAATCATACCCCCTATACATTTTAGAATCGAACAACTTCCGGTGCCTTAACAAAAGAGCTAAATGTAGCTACAGCATCCTTCATATAGAACACCTCTGTATTGCCATCATCAGGCGAATACATAGCCTGCAAAGAAGGATAGGCATCAAGCATGGCTACACGTGCCTCTCTCCTGTCATCCTCAACAAGCTCGCAAGCAATCCTCACCCATTCGCCATCCTTACAAGCACATATCTCAACCTTAGGATTCTTATGAATCTGCTTAGACACATTCTTAGACTTACCGGTCTGAATATAAAGCTTGCCATCATAGCTATTCACAGTACCAAAAGGTCTGACCCTCGGCTGATCTCCATCTACAGTAGCAAGAAAGTAAGTTCCTGCTTCCTTTAAAAACTTCTCTACACGCTCCATGATAAACCTCCTAATATGTATTGGTTAATAATAATCTGATGGAATAATTATAGCATATTCTTAGGTTAGTATGTGTGGAAATTGTGTGAATTATACTTTTCCAACCCTTTATTCAACGATTCAACAATACTCTCCCTCAGCTTAACTGGTTCCACAACCTCCACACTATCTACATACTGCAGCGCCCAGTACTTCATAGCAAGGAGACTCACATCCATGCTTATCTTAACCATAGCCTCTTCATCCGGTTTTGATATGTCTATTCCCTTGCCAAACCAGTCTATGATCTGATCGATTATCTTAACATCCGCGATAAGCACAACATGTTCAGGTTCATCAGAGTACATATAAGGTCTCGCACCCGACAGCTTCTCATAATCTATGCCCTTCTCATAGCCAGAAACCTTCTTAAGCGGATAAGCATCAGCCTCTAGTAGTTCCAGTTCAGTTATCCTATCCAGCCTGTGAAAAACCATCGAATTCCACTTTTCATGATAAGCCATAAGATAATATCTCTGATTATGGATAAGCATGCAGTAAGGCGACACCTCAAAAGGCGAATGCTCCGACTTATGAAGTTTCTTATCAACACCATACTTGTTATAGTTATAGCTTATCACGCACTTCTTTTCGATAGCCTCATCAATCTTCTCGATATTGATAAAAAGTGCCTGGTTATCGGTTTTATCGAGCTCATTGACCGACCTTATGTGCTTAATATGCGATCTAAAATGCTTATTCGACAATCTACATATTCTCTTAATCAGGTCCTCTGACTGATTGGCAGGTATATACTTGCTGCACAGAACGCCATCGATAAGCATGTTAAGCTCTGCATCCTCAAAATCCCTGCAGAACATATAACAGCCTTTCCTTCCGGATTGGATATCGAACCCCGCCTCCTTAAGAAGCGATATACACCTGCCTATAGTCTTACGTTCTACGCATATACCATACTGGTCATCAAGCTTTTCAAGGATCATCTCCTGTGTCAGAGGATGATCACAATCAGTGTAATCCTTAAGAATATCAAGCACTCTTATGAGGGCTAACGATTTAGATTCTTTAGTCATAGTCTACTCCCGTTACAATTCTATATTATAGCCTTTTCCCGCTTTAAACTTCCTAACAGCGACCTTCTCCATAGCTTTTAAAGACTTAAACCCACTGTCTCTGAACGGGATCATCCTTATGCTGATCTCATCACCACTTTGCAGATCCGTAAAAAGAGTTCTGCACTTATTGCCTTGCATCTGCTCATTCACATCATGTAACAGCGTATAAGTAGCATATACCAAAGCCCTATTCTTTGAAGAATTCAGTATAATATACACACCTGGGGTATCATTATCTGTCAAACTCCCAACCCTGTTCATAGTTGAATTCTGTGCATATACTCTGGCAAATCGCTCAAGATCCATCACCTCCGCTTTCTTCAACAGCAGATTAAACTTCCTTATCGATGAATGTTTCCATATCTTCCAGACTATGAACAATATAACAAGCCCATCAGGAATCCAGTGCCATGCTTCCCAGATTCTTTTCAATTCAATATTAACTTCAGGATCATATAGGAAATCCGTCCACTCTTGCGGAACATATCTCTGAATTAATCCGTATATAAGTCTCAATAATCTCATCATACCTTATACCCTTTCTGAAATCCTCTCAATATCACACCTGCAATTTAAGAGACCAAAAACTCACAGAGTCTTTTTACAACTTGCTGATTGCCAGCAATCTCTTTACTACACCAAAGAGAATACAACCTGATCATTATCATAACGCCATATGCCGATTAGCCCCTTAGTACTGCTTGGTATGCTATACTTTTCCATAACATCACGCCCTTTCACATATACCTATGCTATTCTTAATTACTCTACTGTATTAATGATATCACACTTTGTGTCCCAAATATAGTACATACGCAACAAAAAAGATACTGCTCACCAAAACTATTC
>DOVJ01000108.1 GCA_003520145.1 Eubacterium sp. | reverse complement strand
TAGATGCTCTTGCACCTGAACGAACTGATACAAGGAGTGGATTCTCAAGGTCTCCGAACTTCTTACCGGTCATTTCTTCCATCTTCACGATGTAGTCATTGATCTGGTCCTGGATCTCCTGATTGATCTCTCTGTTGTCCTCATAATACTGATTGCAGGCTTCTGTTGTTATAGTGAAGCCCTGTGGTACTGGGAGTCCGAGATTAGTCATCTCTGCGAGATTCGCACCCTTACCACCGAGGAGGTTACGCATATCTGCGCTGCCTTCCTTGAATAGATATACATACTTCTTACTCATAGTTTCCTCTTTCCTTTCATGTTAATTATTTATCAATTATACCACATGATTGATATTATGTCTATATATTTACTTCAAAAAAGTGATATTATCGTAGGTTTCTACCTTTCCCTTCTTATACACCACAAGTCTTCCATCACTTAAGCTTATATAGTCGCTTCTATACCCAGGGACGAACGAAACAGCCGTTCCTTCGCAGATCTTATCGTGACCTATATAGAGACTATCGTCCCTTTTATACAGAGCCTTACCGCCTGCATATATGAGTGAATCAGCAGTAACTTGCGATGCTATCTTCTCGATCTTCTTGCCCTTCTTTATAAGATTGTGGTCTGCATCTATATATATCACAGAGCTTGATGATTCATCGTAGTACACGTCGCTGCTTAGTTTAACTGCAGCCGCACCGTTAAGGTACATATTATCGCCGCAGACATAGCAGCAGATATCCTTGTCATAGTACACATAGTCTATCATATCGCTGCAATCATAAGTCTTATGTACTTTGCCATCTGATATGACATATATACCATCCTGCGCTCTATAGTACACGCAGTTACCACGCTTCTTTGCGTAGAGCGATTCAACTTCTGTTGCTATGACTGTTGTATCGCCTGTCTTACAGCTATATAGCGTATTATCATCAAGGTAGTAAAGTGCCTGATCCTCGTCATAAGCTACCTTCATTGCGCTGTTACTTAAGACTGTCTCGCCGCTTTCGCTTAATGTGCAGACTGTCATAGAATTCACTGCATTTATCGGAGAATAATCTATATCGAGGTAATAAGCTCTTCCATCGTTATCTACGCCCAGAAGCTCATCCGCGGTACTTCCAGTCACATAAGACATATCGCTTGTCTTAATTAGCATCACGCTGTTAGACTCGGTCTTCACATCGTGGATCATAAGAAGCGCATACTCAAGATCAGGCGAATAAATCGCATCAAGTAGCTTACTGTTATCACATAGCTTCGTACTCTTACCGGACTTACGATTGAAGATATATATGCCTTCTTCATGCTCATAGACTATGTACTCCAGCTTCCTAGACATGATCTTCGTAGTGAGTGGAGTGTCAGCTATATCGTAGGTCTTCTTACCATCAACCAAATACGTCTTACTCTGTGTCTCAACAAGCTGCACCAGGTTGTCAGCCTTTTTTTGCTCTGTAGTAGTTCCGATACAGCACACGACCTCACGCCTTAGGTTCTTGACGAACATGATGCTTACGTGCACAAGGATAGCAACTGCCAGCACAAAGATCGTGAAGAATACTATGTCGCGCTTAGTGAAGTTCAAGTGCCTCTTCTTAGCCTTAGTCTTCTTAGCACTCTTATGCTTATCCATCAGACCCTTGATTATAGCATCAAGCTTATCGTATGGCGTAGCATTATCCTCAGTGTCCTTCTCGCCACTTTCTACCTGTATTCCAAAGACGCTTACCTTGCCTTCCTTCTCGTACTCGGCCTTGCGCTTAAGATAATCCTGATTCACGATAATAGCGCTTGCCCCGCACGCAGGACAAGCACTACTATTATCAAATTCATAACCACACTTATAACACTTCATAATCTAATCAGAAATCAAACTTATCACTGAAATATGCAGGAAGTTCGTCTATAGCTACTCTTACCTGCTCCATAGTATCTCTGTTTCTTATAGTTACAGCCTTATCATCTACTGATTCGAAATCGAATGTTATACAGAAAGGTGTACCGATCTCGTCCTGCTTTCTGTATCTCTTACCGATACTTCCTCTGTCATCGAATTCACAGTTATACTTCTTAGAAAGTGTCTCATATATCTTAAGAGCTTCATCATTGAGCTTCTTAGAAAGCGGAAGCACTGCGATCTTAACAGGTGCTATAGCTGGATGGAAGTGAAGGACTGTTCTTACATCGCCTTCGCCTACTTCCTCTTCATCATATGCTGAGCAAAGGAACGCAAGTGTTACTCTGTCTGCGCCAAGAGATGGCTCGATTACGTAAGGGATATACTTCTCCTTAGTCTCATCGTCAAAGTAGCTCATATCCTCGCCTGATGTGTTCTGATGCTGTGTAAGGTCGTAATCTGTTCTGTCAGCTATGCCCCAGAGCTCGCCCCAACCGAATGGGAAGAGGAACTCGATATCTGTAGTAGCCTTGCTGTAGAAACAGAGCTCCTCTGGAGAGTGATCTCTTGCTCTCATCTCATCTTCCTTGATACCGAGGCTCTTAAGCCAGTTGATGCAGTATTCTCTCCAGTATGTGAACCACTCAAGGTCAGAACCCGGCTTACAGAAGAACTCAAGTTCCATCTG
>DOVJ01000004.1 GCA_003520145.1 Eubacterium sp. | reverse complement strand
GTAAGCGGCAACAGTTCTTTCTGCTTAATCATACTTATGGCCTTCTCACCGGATACTTTCGCTGCTTTCTTAAGGTCTAATTCCGCTGCAACAGGCACAACATATACATAATACGCGCCACTTTTACCCTGTGTAACCAAAGTCTTATATACCTTACCTACATCCTCACCGAGTATATGCGCTATCTCCTCGCCCGTCATAGTCGCATCAGGCTCATACGCGTGGCTTTTGTATGCGATCTTCTTCTGATCGAGCACACGCATCACATTCGTTTTCTCTTCTTTTTTCATGATCTTCCTCGCTACAGTGGTGGATATTCGATGACAGACCGGTCAAGATGCTTCATGATACGAAGCTCATCCATCGCATCCGTCAAAGCGTTATGCACCTCTTTATATCCTTTCTCTCCAAACATATGAAGAATATCTTCAACCTTATATCCGCTCTTTATCCTTCCACTCTTACAGCAAACAACACTATCAGGTATCGCACTGTTATACTGCTTATAAGCAGCAATCCTTATGATATCATGCCACAGATAATCACCAAGCTCAGGAAGACACTTCGCGTCAAATGCAGCGTTATACGCAAATATCTTCTCAACCCCGTGAGTTTTTAAAAACTCTCTTATAGCTACGATCGCATCCTCACGATCTGTCACAAGAGGCTTCTGTCCTCTAACCAAGAGTACCTGTGAGTACATGCCGCCAAGCGCAGCAGCCTCTTCTATGATCACATACAGACTGTCGATCATCTCATGTATCTCATCAGATGCGATAACTATCCCAACTGACATAAGCTCGTTATACCAGTTCGTCTCTGTATCGATTACTGCATATCTATCAGACATACTTAATCTCCATATCCATCACAATATAGTTTCCATACCTATCTTCTGAACCTTCATACCCATAGATTCATAAAAAGCAAGCGCAGAGGGATTGCATGACCACACGTTAAGAGTCACATTGTAAAACCCTTCTTTTTTCGCGTAATCGATCACATATCCATACAGTTCGCGGCCCACGCCCTTACCTCTTGTACTTTCCTCCACACATATATCATCTATGTACAAAGTTCTAACATCAGTAAGAACGCTGTCGCCAACCACCTGCTTATACTGGCAAAAAGCATGCCCTATCACTCGGTCTGTAGAGTCTACACATACAAAAACTGGAGTCTTCTCATCTACAAGGATAGCTTTAAGTTCGGATGCACTGTACTTAGTTGCTGGTCCCTTAAAAAGATCAGGTCTACCGTTATGATGAACCATATCTACCTGAACAAGAAGTTCAAGGATGCGGTCTATATCTTTTTCTAAAGCTTTTCTAACCATATGTCAACCCTTTTCTTCTTTATAGACCTTATATGAATACGCTATCGTCGCCGTAATGATCAGAGTAAGCAAAACCATCATTATCACAAATACGGTAAACACTTTCTCCAAAACAAACGCTGCTAGTATTATCACAATTCCTTCAGCAATCACAAGATACGCACCAAGCCGATTGGTCTTTCTCCACGTGGTATCGTTATACATACTCCAAGAAGTACGGACTCCGATAACCGAATTAATCCTTGTTTTAGTCATAAAATTGCCAAGAACTATAAACAAAAAGCCCATGAGTATACATTCAATCCTAACCGGATCAATGCTCAGTTTCTCACCGTCTGTCGAACCGTAAGAGATATAATACATCACAGCCTCCAAAAGAGCAACAAATGTTACGACTCCAAAAGACACTATGCCCAAAACCTTTTTATTGGCACCTGCTCCCGCTCTTTCCTTATCCTCAAAAGCATTCTTCTCCTTCTTCTCAAACACATTCAGGATTATAGTAAACATACACGCAAGTGCCGCTACTATCAAAGGAAAGAGAAGCATATTATATCTAGACCCGTAAGCCTCGATATTTCCTGACATGTCATATCTTAACGGCACACTATCCGGCATGAAGAACACGCCTATTATTCCACCAACAACTGCTAATACTGTTATAATCCAAATCATCTTTTTCATGATTTTCCACCTCCAAATTGTCCTATCCAGAGAATCAACTCATCGAAAACCGAAGTATTGATCTCATAATAAATATAATTCTTTTGTTTATACTCAATTATGAGATTTGTATCCTTCAGAAGCCTCAAGTGATAAGATAATGCTGCAGGCGTAACACCAAGTGCCTCGGCTATCTCACCGGCATTCATCCGCCCCTTTTTCAACATTACCAGAATTTCTCTTCTCTGCTTATCTGCAAGGACCTTAAATATATTGTTTTCTCCCATATCAAGTCCCCTTTTTCGATTTGGTATTTAAAAATATTTTTAACTACAACTTCATTATAATCGCTTGGTGGAGGTTTGTCAATAAGTATTTAAAAAATATTTTGAATAGGTGTGCATGAAAATAGAGCTGTAGTTTACAGCCATATGTGTAAATCAGATTATCCCCATGTATTAGGATAGTTGTTAGGGAAGCTTTGAAACCTTGCAACTTCTCTCGGAGTAAATCTTCTATAGCGTTCGCCTCTTTATAAATCCTAATAAAATCAAGTTATATACTTGGCTTCTCATTTATAATCTCTTCAATAATCTTACCAATAT
>DOVJ01000041.1 GCA_003520145.1 Eubacterium sp. | reverse complement strand
CTATTGCGCGCCTTATAGATGCAAGAGAATTAAGATTCTTCATCTCAGTTCTTGTTCCGAGAGCCTCGCCTAATCTTCTAACCGATAGATTCACATCCACCCTCATAGAACCCTCTTCAAGCTTACAATCACTTACACCGAGATAATCTATACGAGTCTTCAGCTCCTCCAGAAAACCTATGACCTCATCTGCACTACGCATATCAGGATCAGTAACTATCTCTATGAGCGGAACACCGGCCCTGTTATAATCTATAAGTGTACATCCATCAAGTGCATCATGAACAAGCTTGCCTGCATCGTCCTCCATATGTATCTCGTGAATCCTGATCTTTTTCCCGATATCTACTGAGATAAAACCATCATGACACAATGGAACATATAACTGCGATATCTGATAATTCCTCGGACTATCAGGATAATAATAATTCTTCCTGTCCATGAAGCAAGATCTGTTGATCTCACAGTCTGTAGCTATCGCTACCTTAAGAGCGTACTCCACAACATTCTTATTAAGTACTGGTAAGGCTCCTGGCATACCCGTACAAACAGGGCATATCCTAGTATTAGGTGTACCGCCAAAGCGTGATGGACATGAGCAGAATATCTTCGTCTTAGTAGATAATTCCACATGTACTTCAAGACCTATAACTATTTCGTATTCATTCACCTTATGTTCACGCTCCCTTCTATCTTATGCGCGACCCTAAGTATATCGCCCTCGCACCAGTGCTTGCCCATAAGAGACAATCCAACAGGCATACCATCAGAAGGGAAGATAGGAACACTAAGTGCAGGAAGCCCAAGAAGATTCGCGCTTATGTTGTAGATATCACACATGTACATATTAAGGCCATTCTTATACTCATGTAGCTTTGGCGCTATTCCTGGTGCTACCGGTCCTGCTATTATATCGACATCGCCATATATTTTGATATACTGTTCGCTTATGACACGCCGAAGCTTGAGCGCCTTCATATAATACTCATCATAAAACCCCGCACTTAAGACATATTCGCCAAGTTTCATACGCTTTACGACCTCTTCACCCATGTATTCCAAGCCCTTACCATACTTGATCCCATCATATCTGGCAAGATTAGAACTTGCCTGTGCACATGCGATTATATAATAAGCAGCCAAAGCCTCATGAAGAAGTTCAAGATCTATATCTACTATCACTGCGCCACATTCTCTAAGAAGGTTAAGCGCCTTATCGATACTGTCTCTGACTCCATCATCCACCTTAAGTCTGGTAGGAACACCTATTCTCAATCCTTCTATGCTGCCATCACAAAGACTGACAAAGCTTTCATCCATCCGACGTTCAACACTCGTAGCATCCCTTTTATCAACACCACATATCACATCAAGTATGTAAGCTGCAGATAAAGAATCCTTTGCAAGAACACCTATCTGATCAAAGCTTGAAGCATAGGAGATAAGCCCGTATCTTGATACTCTTCCATAGGTAGGTTTTATCCCCACAACACCGCAATAAGACGCAGGAAGTCTTATAGACCCTCCGGTATCAGAACCAAGCGCATAATCAACAAGCCCTACCTTAACTGCGACTGCGCTTCCTCCAGAAGAACCACCTGCCACACGAGTATCATCGCAAGGATTCAGAATCGGACCGAAGACAGAAGTCTCACCCGTACTTCCCATAGCGAATTCATCCATATTCGTCTTACCAAGAATCCTGAATCCACTGTTTCTCAACTTAGCTACAGCGGTGGCATCATATGCAGGTCTGTAGCCTTCAAGCACTCTTGAAGCACAAGTCGTATCGTAATCCACAGTGCATATATTATCCTTTACAAGGATCAGTCTTTCCCTGTCACATGACAAGAATTCCTCGTCATAACTGATAAGAGAATTAAGCCTTACGGCTTCTTTCAAAGCATCTGTCATATCATTCTCCTATCATCTTTTTTGTCACGAGATAATCTTCATAAACTCTTGGTGCAGATTTTACAAATGCTTCTCTACAATCAGACGCTTCACACACATCTTCTCTTAACAAAAGCTCATGCTCATAGGCTTGAAACATAGGTTCTACACCGTCAAGTTCGAGGTTACTTATACATCTTATATATTCAAGCAAATCATCCATGTCAAACTCCTTTACTCCCGATTCTTATTATACCAAATAGTGAATTATACTGTAAAGAAGCATATCATCAGTCCTAGATTATACCTGCCTTATATATATAAGCTTAGTATTCGCCAAAGTAATCTCATTACGGCTTCCAAGCATCACGACCTCGTAGGCTTTAAGCTTTCTTCCATCTACCTTAGTCCCATTAGTAGAACCCATATCCTCTATGAAGTAATCATCGCCCTCGCAGAATATCCTTGCATGAAGTCTCGAGACAAGATGACTTTTAAGCTTCAGATTAACTCTTTCTTTGCCACTGCCTATCACATAAGGAGTTAACTCTATAGTCGATTGATAAGCCTTACCCCTCTCCTCATACATAATATATGGCTTAAGCATGGATTCAGAAAGAAGAGTCGTCTTATCATAATCAGGTTCATCTGCATCTGTTTTTCCACTCTTTTTAAGACTCACCGCGTACAATATGACCATGATCACACCACCAGCTATACATAGCTTTATATCGATCACATATAACAGCACTATGATTACGATCATGATTACGAATATCGGTTTTTTCTTTTTTTCCTTTTCCTTCAGCGCATTAACGGGTGCCATAGTAGTCACGCCTTCTAAAGCATCACTTGCAGGTGACAGAACCTCTGGCTTATCAGTTAAGGCCTCTTCTTTCTTGACACTCTCAGGCTTAGCGCCCTCAAGCACCGATGATATGCTTGATTTATCCCGCACAAGCTTATGATAGACCTGATAAGCACACAGAACTGTCTCATCATCCTTATAATCTATGTGCTCAAGCATGAATTCGAGTACACGCTTAAGACCGTCATGAATAGGTTCTTCAAGTCCCGGACACACAACGAAGTTATATCTTCCATCAATTATATATATCTCACTGATTCCCAGATATATCCGCTCTTTAGAGATAAGAAGTTCCCTAAGCCCGATCATGAGATCATTCAGCGCCTCCAAGAATTCATATATATCCTTTTTGGTTACACTTTGCGCCAGGAAGTGTTCCTCAAGGCTAACGCCATCCCTGATCTCATACTCATATTCATACACATTGTCTATGTATCTTCCACGCAATTTAAGTGCTGCAGCCGGTGCAGAATCCATAAGCATATTCAGCTCAAATCCAGGCTTATCAAAATCATCATTGATTACCAGATACCTGTTATCGAGATCCTCAATTATCCTTGTTTTCATCTTCCTCATTCCTTTCCGACTTATTTCAAGTCTCGCACCGCGAGACTTGCGCGCTGGATTCGGTCTGCGAAAGCAGACAGATTTCCTTTCCGAATCCGTGCGCAT
>DOVJ01000150.1:944-2972 GCA_003520145.1 Eubacterium sp. | reverse complement strand
AAGAGGTTCATCATGCTAAGGAAGAAGGCATCATATTCGACCTTCTTACGAATCCGACTAAGATCCTTGTAGATGATAATGGCTTTGTTAAGGGTATAGAGTGTATCAGAATGGAACTTGGTGAGCCGGATGAATCAGGAAGAAGAAGACCTCAGGCAGTTAAGGGCTCTGAATTCGTGATAGATGTAGATACTGTTATCATGGCGCTTGGAACTTCTCCAAATCCGCTTATCTCTTCAACTACAAAGGGTCTTGAAGTGAATAAGTATAAATGTATCGTTGCATCTGAAGAAGATGGCAAAACATCCAAGGAAGGCGTATATGCGGGTGGTGATGCCGTAACTGGCGCTGCAACAGTTATATTAGCTATGGGAGCCGGTAAAGCGGCAGCAAAGGGAATAGATGAATATTTGGCGTCTAAGTGATATAAATAAAGAGCAGATATCGCTGTATCTTATTATAATTACAGAACTTTCTATCATAGTGCTTTTGTGCCTTGGAACTATATTCATGTATGGTCGATACAGACTGTATCGCAACGATATGTATATCGATACAGTTACGCTTGGAAGTAATCTGAAGCGATTTAAGAAGGATGCCAAAGAATACTTAGGAAGTAACAAAAATCTTGTTGCCGCCATCGTCAATATCAATGAATTCCGTTACATTAACGATTATTACGGAATAGAGAACGGCAATGCGGTTTTGAAGTTTCTGTATGATAAGATTCATGATGTGGTTGGTGACAAGGGAATATGCTGCAGATCATATAATGATAACTTCCTTATATTGACAGAATATATTGAAAGAGATAGATTTTTGTATATCATGAAGAATTATCTCTCGGGGTTTACTGTAACCATAGGTGATCGTAATATATTCTTTAAGTGTAATTGCGGTGTGTACTTTATCGAGGATAAGAATCTTGATCTCGAGAAGATGTTTGATAAGGCGACGGTTTCTTATAAGAACTTATCTGTGAATCAGGCAGGTTCTTTGGGTGTGTATGATACCGAACTTGATCGTATATTTCTCAATAACAAAAAGTATATCGTTCATATGCAGGAAGCTATCCAGAATGATGAATTCAAGACATATATTCAACCGAAGATATGTCTCAGGACAGGAAGATGTGTGGGCGGTGAAGCTTTGGTTCGATGGATATCGGATAAGTATGGCTACATAAGACCTTCGGAATTCATTCCACTTTTTGAAAAGAACGGTTATGTTGTCGATATAGACTGGTGTGTGCTTCGCTCTGTGCGAGACTTTATAACAAACCGTCTTGAACAGAAGAAGAGAGTTGTGAAGATATCTGTCAATCAATCCAGGATACATCTTAATAATCCTTATTATCTCAATGAGCTCGAAACTGTCATCGGTGAAGCAGTTGAAGTTAAGCCCTATATAGAATTCGAGATTACAGAAAGCACTTTCCTTGATAGAAAAGAAGATTCTATAGAGCTTATCAAGAAACTCAATAAGCTTGGATTCAGTATATCTATCGATGATTTCGGAAGTGGTTATTCTTCTCTTAGTATGTTGAAGGATATAGATTTCCAGGTTCTTAAGATAGATCAGAGCTTTCTTCAAAAGGATGGCAAGATGAGTAAGAGAGCTGATATGATAATCAAGTCTGTTATCGATCTTGCTCATAACTTAGGCTCAGAGGTTGTATGTGAAGGTGTAGAGAATGAGGAACAGGCTGAGACTCTTCGTGAATTTGGGTGTGATATGATTCAGGGATTTTATTATGGAAAGCCTATGACTCTTGAGAGTTTTGCGCAATATCTTGATAATGATAAGTTTTAGGTGCAATTTTATAAAAAAGTTCTTGACGTATTCTGAAAATGTGGTATAATAGCAGATGTGTGGTTCAGTAAACCGCATAATCCTTACTAAGAAGGGTGGTCAGTTAAGAATGTCGAATGTTATCGTTAAAGAGAACGAGCCTTTAGATAGCGCTTTGCGTAGATTCAAGAGAAACTGCGCTAAGGCGGGTATTCAGCAGGAGATTCGTAAAAGAGA
>DOVJ01000150.1:0-857 GCA_003520145.1 Eubacterium sp. | reverse complement strand
AGAAGAAGTCTGAGGCTGCTAGAAAACGTAAGTACAATTAATTGAACGCGATTATGGGCTGTTAATCAGCCTTGAAAAGATTGGATCCAGGCTAGTATAAGTTTTGGATCCTTCTTTTTTGCAATTGTATCTGTATAAAAACTTGACATTGAGTGATATATAAGGTATAATGTGCATAGCGTTGTGGTAGCACTTTACCACACTAAAGTGAAAGGATAGTATTATGAAGATTGATTTGTTACATACACCTGAAGGTGTAAGAGATATCTATTCTGATGAATGTGCTAGAAAGCTTGTCATAGAAGACAGGATGCACAAGAAAATAAGACAGTATGGTTATCGTGACATCGAGACACCAAGCTTCGAGTTTTTCGATATATTTAACAAAGAAAGAGGTTCTGTTGAGTCTAAGTATATGTATAAGTTCTTCGACAGAGATAACAATACTCTTGTTTTAAGACCTGATCTTACTCCATCTATAGCCAGATGTGCAGCGAAGTATTATTCGGATGAACAGCTTCCTATCAAGTTTTGTTATAATGCCAAAACATTTATCAACAATACCAGTTATCAGGGCAGACTTAAGGAGACTACTCAGATCGGTGCTGAGCTTATAGGCGATGACAGCATATATGCAGATGCTGAGATACTTTCGATGGTTGCGGATGTTCTTCTTGATAATGGTCTTAAGGAGTTCATAATCGAGATAAGCGATGTGAATTATTTCAAGGGGCTCCTTATAGAAGCTGGTATAGACCATATGGCTGGAGAATTGAGAGATCTTATACAGGAGAAGAATTACTTCGGAGTAGGTGAGCTTCTAAAAAGCAGCGGTGTATCTGATGCGCAGGCTAAGA
>DOVJ01000006.1 GCA_003520145.1 Eubacterium sp. | reverse complement strand
CATAAGCGAACTGCCACCTAACACACCACCCATAAGCAGGAACTTCCCGCTAAGAAACCGCATAATCTCTGGCTTATGTGACGCTCTTATAATAGTCGAGGCAAGAGACAAAAGCGGTTCACTCATAACTGTCGATCAGGCATTAGAACAGGGCAAAGACATCTACGCTGTTCCCGGACGCATAGGAGACCCGCTTTCTTATGGATGCAACCGCCTTATCAAGATGGGCGCTGGCATGATCACTGGAATTGGCGACTTCGTAGAAGAGATACTTGGCGATGTATATAAAGCCAATTCGCCACTGACTGATCTAACTAATCATGAACGATTGGTATATGACCATATTGACTCATATCCCACTGCTTTGGAAGATATATACAAGAATACTTCATCAGATATGGAATTCATAGATGTTCTGCAGACCTTGTGGGATCTGCAGGATAAGAAGTTAGTTAAGGAATGCAGTCAGAATTATTATGTGAGGGTGATATAGTAAAAAAAATCAATCACTAGGACACGTGTCGATTTCTATACTCGAGCGAATCGTCCTTGTGATTGATTTTTTTTTTACTTTCATACTAGCTAAATGACTCTTAAAAATGGAATAAAACCCCCAGGATCTTAATTAAGACCCCGGGGGTAAAACTTTGAGGTTTAGACCTCTTATTTTTTTAATCAAGAAGATACAGATCCATGAACTTGATCTTTACTCTTGCTCTACCAACAGCACCCTTTGCATCCTTAGCCTCTATGGTTATGTACAAGCACTGCTCAGCACCTGTCTTATCAAGGATATGCGTATTGAGCTGTGCAATACCAGTTGGTTCAAGTGTACTAGAACTAACACTACCACCTGAACGAACATATTCTATACCGTTGGCAATATCTGTACCATTAGCTGTGTCTGATGGAAGAAGCGCTGAATTGTAGTTCTTATCAGAACCATAATACTTAGATTCATCCATACTGTTCTTGATAACATTGACATAATGCATAAGCACTTTGTCTTTGCCTTCATCGAACTTTCCGTTATGTCCATCGCCTGTACCAGTTGAACAATCCCAGTAGATATTGACATCTCTTATTGACAAACCTGTAATAAGATCGATATCAGATACTCTGAAATCAAGAGATGCGATTTCATCTGTTTCACTTATATAGAATATATAATCACAGTCTGACTCTTTACTCTTAGTTGCATTAGATACAGTTACCACTGGAGCATTATTACCACTTCTGATAGCTGCTACCATGGTGTTGATGAACAATTCCATCTCATCTTGGGTTGGGTTAGCAGTATGATATGTATGACCTGCACCAGTATATACGATATTCTCTGCTGAATATACGTAATAATTATCCCATGCTGAATTGTAAGTTGCATTGTACAACTGTTCCTTACCATTATTGGCTGTATTCTTACCAACAAGGTTATACCATACAAATACGTCCTCATCCTCAAGATTCAAGCTGTAATACTGGCTATGAGTCTGAGCTACATTGATAAATTCATTAAGTACATAAGGATATTCCGTTACAGCACCTCTGTTAAGTCTGACAGTCTTCTGTGTAATAAGGTTATTACCATTGGCTTTCATCGTAATATTGTTATAAGGATATTTTGCTGTATTAGGTATCTTATCAATATCTGAAGCACCTGGTTTAAATCTTATAAGCCAGCCCAGGTTATAACCCGCATAAGGAGTTATATCACTCGACTTAATAAGGTGACTAATCGAATCTGTTCCCTTAAGAAGATCTGAATAAGCATCAGAATCTGGCTGATCAGGAACATACTTTGAATAATCACATGCTGTCGGAAGAGGTACAGCTTCACTGACATGGTTCTTAACATATCTATTCGACATACCGAATCTATCCATACCAGCTATATCTCTGAAAAGCATACCACCCTGTGGGTTATATCCGTTAGGATCTTTTCTGATATCCATCGGTGATATGAACGCATATATGAAATCGTGAGCCATCAATATCGCACGACCTTGCTTAGCAA
Source organism: Eubacterium sp. (assembly GCA_003520145.1). GTDB lineage: Bacteria > Bacillota > Clostridia > Lachnospirales > Lachnospiraceae > UBA9775. Next base: position 905 of record DOVJ01000006.1, on the reverse strand, counting down.
AGTCATAGATGTTGAATATACCATCATTATTATCGGTAAGATTATTCTTATACTCATCACCGAAACCAAGAACTATCATATCGAAATTATCCGAAAGTATATCAGTATCAGGATTATTCCTATCATACTTAGCACCACGCCTTGGATCTCCAAGTATAAGTCCTGTATCATCCGCATTGTTCTCGTAGATTCTTACTGTCTTGCTTGGATTATACCAGCTCTTGAATGTATTACCATCAACTGTATATATCTTGATATCATAATCTTTTACATCCGAAAGCATCTCTACGAACTTCTTCTCATATGCTCTGTCACCAGGCTCATATCCATCACCAGGAGTATTATCAAGTGTGAAAGTTGAATTACCTGCGTTAGCTCCCATAGTAGACATAGACTGCGCCTTACTTGGACAAGGCTCTATCTGAAGGACATTAATAAGCTTCTTAGCCTCAGGTCTTACAGCAGTGAAACCAGTAAGCGATACTCTATTATATCTATTGCCCTTAGGATATACTATAATTCTCCACGGAAGGAAACCACTCTTCTTATCTGCACCCTCACCAGGAAGGTAATAAGTAGCACCGCCATTTTTATTACCCTCAGAATCAGTCGTACCCATGTTCACTATATCGATGAGTTCTGTTTCATCTTTACTGAATTCATCAGCATCGATAAATCTTCCATCACCATTCATATCGATATAATACTCAGCAACTAATTCTGTTCCTGGATTACACATTACACTATATTCAAATGAAAAACAGCTGCCAGTAGCGTTATAGTTTACACCATCCCATTCAGTAGGAGCACCAATAAGATTAATAAGTGGCATAACATTACTTCTATCGAAGATTCTTCTCATACGAGCTGTTGTATATGAATCCTTCACAACAAGTCCTCTTGTA
>DOVJ01000030.1 GCA_003520145.1 Eubacterium sp. | reverse complement strand
TTCATGACCTTCATCATTATGAGTATGGTCATCATTAGACTGCTCGTTGTATTCTGCAACTTTAGTCTCATCTATAGAGGCAACACTAAGATTCTCTCTTATATCAACCTTAGCGCCTGAACGCTTTGCTGCTGAGGCTATAGCTTCCCTCATATGACTGATAGTTTCATCTGTGCCCTTCTGACCTATGTGACTAGATAAAACCTTGATTTCTACAGGTACAACATCCTTCATATGACCATGGTTATATGGAACAGATATAAAATCATATAAACCGTCACTATACAGTCGGTCATTGATACAGATACCTTCGTAGTCATCCATATACTTGTCATCAAGAGGATAGGCTATGATAACTGTCTGCCTCTCTGCGTTAATATACGCAAGATAAGATACAACATGTTTTATCACGACAGCCATATCATAATTCGGGGGTGCGTACTTTTCCCAGTCCTCTTCCTTAACAACCGTAAGATTCTTATGTTCCTCATGATTTCCCTGATCTACAGGCTCCTCAATACGAACATGCGCATGAGTATCTTTAAGAATTCCACTCTCTTCTATCTTCTCATCCACGCGATTGACAGCACCTTGGGCATCTTCTATCTTGATCTTACTTTCCTCTATACGAAGACTTATATCTGCACCATCCTTAACAAAGCCTTCGTTTACGGCTTCTTTGGTTATATCAAGGACAGCTTTTTCTACATCTGTTCCGACGATACTGATATTGCTGATAAGCTTCTTAGCATCATCATTGACAGCTTCTACATATAAGACCTTGTTAGATGCATCTACATACAAAAGCATATCAGGATTTATGGTAACTCTAAGTATATAGGCATAATCCTTCTTAACATCTTCTGGACTTTTATACAAAACTGTAGCTGATTCAACTGGTTTACTGTTATTCTTCTTACAAGCACTCATGTTGAATGCAAGTACAAAGCACATAATTAAACTCACATAAAACTTCAGCCGTCTATTCATGCATTCATCTCCTCATAAAGTTTCTGTGCATAATTAACAGATTCCATTGCATCACGGCCATAAAAGTCAGCACCGATCATATCTGCATATTCCTGTGTAAGAACCGCACCACCTACCATGACCTTACACCATGGTGCTTTTTCTCTAAGAAGCTTGATAGTCTCTTCCATGCTGACAACAGTTGTAGTCATAAGAGCACTCAATCCACAAAGTGGAGCATGAGTCTTGATAACCTCTTCAACTATGAGTTCAGGAGCAACATCCTTACCAAGATCATGTACATCATAAGAATAATTTTCAAGAAGAACCTTGACTATATTCTTACCTATATCGTGTATGTCACCCTTGACAGTTGCGATAACTATCGGATACTTCTTCTCACTCTTTTCACCGCTTTCATCAAGGTGTTCTTTGATAGCTGTAAAGCCGTTACTAGCAGCCTCAGCGCTCATAAGAAGCTGAGGAAGGAAAAGTGTACCTCCTGCAAAGCCCTTACCTACCTCATCAAGAGCAGGAACCAGTTCTTCGTTGATTATCTCAAGAGCATCTGTATCAGCAAGTTTTTCTTTAGTCGCCTTATATGCTTCATCCTTCATACCCTTGATTATACTGTCCTTAAGTGTATTGCCACTCGAACTGGTACTATCGCTCTTCTTAACCACAACAGCACCCTCGGCAGCCTTCATAGCTTCCTGCTGTTCCTTGGTAAGAGTATACTTAGATACATAATCCATACAGTTTTCATCATAGCCTCTTAGCATAGCATAGACGTCATATACACGCATCATAGCCTGAGACATAGGATTTATGATACCTGCAGAGAGACCATTCTCAAGAGCAAGGCCATAGAAGTTAGAGTTAACAAGCTCTCTCTGTGGCAAACCAAATGATATGTTAGATACACCAAGAACTGTTCTTCCGCCCATCTTGTGTATACGGTTTACTGCCTCTAGAGTTATGTTAGCGGAGTTAGTGTTGGTACTCATAGTCATGGTAAGACAGTCTATAACTATATCCTTCTTATCTATGCCGTACTTTTTTGCCTCTTCATATATCTTCATCGCTATGGCAACTCTGCCATCAGCAGTTTCTGGTATACCATCCTCGTCTATGGTAAGACCTACAAGAACGCCACCATACTTCGCAACAATCGGAAATACCTCATCCATAACATGCTGTTTACCATTGACCGAATTGATCATAGGTTTACCGTTGTAGAGCCTTACTGCAGCCTCAAGAGCTACAGGATCTGTAGTATCGATCTGAAGAGGGAGTGAGAAGATACTCTGAAGTTCATATACGACCTTCTTCATCATAGCTACTTCATCTATCTCAGGAAGTCCTACATTCACATCGAGAAGGTGTGCTCCGGCCTCAACCTGCTTATCGCCTTCCTTCAGTATATAGTCTATATCACCATCTCTAAGTGCCTGCTTGAACTTCGATTTTCCTGTAGGATTGATCCTCTCACCGATTATAACCGACTTTCCGCCAAGCACTACACTTTGCATACCGCTCGATACTATCGTATCCTCCTTGAATTCAAGAGGCTTAAGAGGTATGTCCTTACAGTGCTCATAGGTTGCTCTTATATAATCAGGTGTAGTACCACAGCATCCGCCTATATAACGGGCTCCCAGTTTAACAAACTCCTCCATATATGTGGCGAATTCTTCAGGTCCTACATCATATACAGTCTTTCCGCCCTCTTCACGAGGAAGTCCTGCATTCGGATTAACGATCAGAGGAAGCGATGCATACTTAGCCATCTCCTCGAATATAGGAAGCATCTGCTTAGGTCCGAGCGAACAGTTGATACCGATAGCATCTACCCTCAGACCTTCAAGTGTCGCAACTATATCGCGCGGATTAGCGCCCGTCATCATCTTAGCTTTCTCATCGAATACAACCGTTACAAACACAGGCAGATTACAGTTTTCCTTAACACCTATGACAGCAGCCTTCACTTCATAAGCATCATTCATGGTCTCGATGAGAACCATATCAGCACCGGCCTCTTCACCTATCTTAGCGATCTCGCCATAAGCAGCTATCGCCTCTTCATAGTCAAGAGTTCCAAGAGGTTTAAGAAGCTTGCCAAGAGAACCTATATCAAGCACTGTCTTAACATCATCCCTGCCACTTAATTCTATAGCCTTATGAACATTGGCAACAGCGGCGTGGATAATCTCAGTCATCTTTTCGTGCGAGAACTTATATCTGTTTGTTCCAAATGTATCTGTCAGAATATACTGCGCGCCCGCATTGATATATGACAAGTGTATATCAACTATGTCATCTGCGTGACTTAAGCTCCATGTATCTGGTATCTCACCAGGCTTAAGGCCTCTGCTTTGCAGAAGGCTACCCATACCACCATCAAAAAATCTTACTTTCTCCATATCAACCTCTGTATTCACAATCTGTCTTCTCACAGCTTGCGCATCCCTTCACATAGCATGCGCTTTTTTTCTTAGTTATACCTATAATCGCAGATACCGACTTCTCAGGAAGCATGATATCGCCTTCGGTCAGTGTCACACCCGCTTTTCTTGCGCTGTCAAGTGCAGGAAGAATAAGCCTCTGATTACATAGTGCAAGATCCCCATAACCAGGCGAAAATCTCGGTTTCAGATACAGACCTTCTTTAACAAGATCATCTGCAATCTTCTGACATATATCATTACAATAATCCTCTATAGCGGCGGCTCCGATTGCCTGCCACACAAGTGCACGAGGCATATCAAACCTCATATAACGCTTTAACTGCATGTCAAAGCCTGCGCCCAATGTAGCTAAAAACAGATATGCTTCTTCGCAATCCTTAAGATTAAAACACAATCTTTCGCTTTTTAATTCAAAATCCGGAAAGATGACCACACCGTTCCTTACTGTTATACTGTATCTTTTGTAGATGCATTTGTAATCAGCTATGTCATCTATCAGATCAAGACATTCATCGATCATATCGGAAGTCTTGTCATCTACAGGATTCCTCCCATAGCCAAGATACCTTATAACTTCACTTTTTCTTATATTCACTTTCCTATGATACCTCTTAAGTTCTCCTTGATGCCACGTGCTATATGCGGCTTGTTCATAGAATACACATGTATGTGCTTTATGCCGTTAGCAATAAGATCTACGATCTGCTCTGTCGCATATATGATGCCTGCAGTCTCCAAAGCTTCGTTGTCATCAGCAAAGCGATCTACCATGTTCGTAAATCGCTCAGGAACATTGCAGCCGGAAAGCTTCTTAGCTGTAGCAACCTGATTAACTCTTGTGATAGGCATGATGCCTGGAACTACAGGAACTGTGATACCCTTATCACGAACCTTATAGAGGAAGTTGTAGAATATGTTATTATCAAAAAACATCTGTGTTGTGAGGAAAGAACAACCCGCCTCGACCTTCTTCTTAAGATTGTCTATATCCTCGGATTTATTAAGGGAATCTACATGTCCTTCCGGATAACATGCACCACCTATGCAGAAATCACCAGTCTTTACGATATCTTCTATGAGATCACTTGCGTACTTATAATCGATAAAAGGATCGCCCTCATAGCCCTTCGGTCTGTCGCCGCGAAGCGCTAGGATATTGTGAAGATCATTCTCTTTGATCTGAGAAAGAGCTTCTTTGATACTGTCCTTCGTAGCCAGACAACATGTAAGATGAGCTAATGTTGGCACATCAAAATACTTCTGTATGTCAGATGCAATCTTGAAGGTATAGCCCTTAGTGCTTCCGCCCGCTCCATATGTAACAGACATATAATCAGGGTTAAGAGAAGCTATCTCCATAGCAGCCTTGCTCACTTCATCATACTGACCGCTCGTCTTCGGAGGAAATACCTCAAAAGAAAGTGTGACCTTGTCCGATTCGATGATATCTACGATTTTCATAATTCTATAACTCCTTTATACTAAACTTCCTCTTTTTAGCCATCTTCTGTTTGCAAATCTCATGGTAAACATAAAGGATCTTATGCCCCAGTCTATGAACATACCTATCCATACGCCAAGCACACCTACACCAAGCACTATACCGAATAAGAAACTTGCACCGACTCTGAATATGAGCATCGAAAATATACTCACTATCATGGTAAAGCGCACATCTCCCGCCGAGCGAAGACTGTTCGGCATAGTAAATGATAACGGCCAGATAAACAGTGACGTAACAGCGAACGCTCTCAAAACAGTGATAAGTATCTTCTTTCCACCCGATGTAAGATTAAAAGCCAAAGCTATATATGGACATGTAAAGAACAGGATGGTATTACATATCCAATCGCCATAATAAGCCCAGCGTATCATCTTCTTTGTATAACTAACAGCTTCATCAGATCTTTTCGCGCCCATACACCTTCCGACAACAGTTATGAGAGCAAGTCCCATGGCACTTCCCGGGATATTGGCAAAGTCTA
>DOVJ01000224.1 GCA_003520145.1 Eubacterium sp. | reverse complement strand
GGACCTAAGGCTTATGAGCAGTGCGCAGGCTTCCTTCGAATTAAGGGTGGTGAAGAACCGCTTGATTCGACGAGCGTTCATCCTGAGAGCTATGAGGGTGCGAGGAAGATCCTTAAGAAGGCTGGCTTTACTAAGAACAGTATAGCAGGCGGAGCACTTGGCCTTGGGCTTGTGTACAGGGATACGAAGGGCGAAGCTGCTAGACTTGGCATAGGCGAGATCACTCTTAAGGATATCGTTAAGGAACTCGAAAAACCGGGACTTGACCCTAGAGATGAGCTTCCTAAGCCTGTTTTGAGAAGTGATATCCTTGAGATGTCGGATCTTAGCGAGGGCATGGTACTTAAGGGTACGGTCAGAAATATAGTGGATTTCGGAGCATTTGTTGACATAGGCGTGCATGAAGACGGCCTTGTACATATCTCGCAGATATGCAAGGCAAGGATTAAGCATCCGCTTGATAAGCTTCATGTAGGTGATGTGGTGGATGTGAGGATACTTAGCGTAGATCCTGCAAAGAAGCGTATATCACTGTCTATGATAATGGAATAGAGGTTAGGATGAATAAAATTGAGTGTGATGTGAAGGTTGAACTGCCAGATCTAAGGCACTATATGTATTATCACAAGTATATGCGCCCGACGGGCTTTATAGAGCTTATAGCAGGTCTTCTGTGCCTTGTGTTTGGCATATATAATTACGCGAAGATCGATACGGATTATCAGCCTTTTATGATATTTCTCATATTCTTTGGCTTTTACTTCTTGATCTTTTTGCCACTGAATACGTTCTTTACGGCTTTTAAGCAGTTTACGCTTAATCCGACTTATAAGAATACTTATCATTATCTCTTCGATAAGAAGGGTATGACAATATCTCTTGAAGATGACAGTGCAACTCTTGAGTGGAAGGATTTTTACAGGGTGCTCGATAACAAGAGGAGTATAGTTGTGTATATCTCAAGATATAACGCAAATATCATACCAAAAAGAGAACTTGGTGAGAAAGTGGATGCGCTCAAGGCGCTCTTGAGAGCGAATCTTCCAGCGAGGAAGGTAAGAGGCTTATGATATATGAAACTATGAATCCAGATGAGACCTATGAGCTTGCATATAAGCTTGGCAAAGAGGCCAAAGAAGGGCTTATAGTGGCACTGACAGGTGATCTTGGTGTAGGTAAGACTGTGTTTGCTAAGGGCTTTGCTAAGGGACTTGGCATCACGGAGCCTATTGTAAGCCCTACTTATACAATCATGTATGTATATGAGAGTGGAAGGCTTCCTATGTATCACTTTGACCTCTACAGGCTCGGTGATGTGGATGAACTCTATGAGATAGGGTTTGAGGAATATGCTTATGGTAAGGGTGTATCGCTTATCGAATGGGCAGATCTGTTTCGCGAGGATATACAGGGGGCTACCTGGGTTACTATAGAAAAAGACTTGAGTCGTGGTATGGATTACAGACGGATTACAGTGGATTAAAGGATTAATCATGAAGATACTTGCAGTAGAAGGAAGTGCATCGGTTGCTTCGGTTGCACTTATGGAGGATGGTAAGGTCCTTAGTGAGATAACTACCGATAACGGACTTACGCATTCGGAAACTCTTATGAAATATGTGGATATGGCGCTTGAACTGGCTGGTATGAAGGCTGGTGAGGTGGATTATATAGCGGTTTCTAAGGGACCTGGTTCTTTTACAGGGCTTAGGATTGCAGGAGCCCTAGTCAAAGGTCTTGCGCTTTCGCTTGATAAGAAGGTTATTCCGGTGTCTACTCTTGAGGCTATGGCTGTAGACATGGGAACTGAAGGCGATTATGTATGTGTTACTATGGATGCAAGGCGTGATAATGTATATACTGGCGTATATAAGGCGGTGAGCTTAGAGCCGGTTCTTGATGAGTGCTGTATCTCTAGGACAGAGCTTCGAGAAAAGATCGCCTGTCTTTCGGGCAGAGTCGTTATGGCGGGAGACGAAGGTGGCGTTAGTGGTATGGCGAGAGCGTCTAAGGTCGCAAAGCTTGCTTATCTAAGGGTTCTTGAGTCAGGTAGCATAGCAGTAACAGCCGATGGTTTTGTTCTTAATTACCTTAAGGAGTCTTCGGCAAAGCCTAATTATAAGGAGCTTGTATGATCGTAAGAGTCATGGAGACAGATGATGTGAAGGCTGTTTCTGAGATAGAAGCTATTAGTATCAGAAGGCCATGGTCTTATGATTCGCTCATGGATGCCTGCAATGATCCTAACGCACTCTATATAGTGGCATGTGAGGATTCGCAGGTTTTGGGTTATGTAGGCATGTGGGTTTCTTTTGAGGATGCGGAGATCACAAGTGTTGCCGTTCATCCTGACTTCAGAAGAAAGGGTGTTGCTAAGAGGCTCCTTGAGGAGGGGGCTTTGTTAGCTGCCAAACGAGGTGTTGAGAAGCTTTTTTTGGAAGTCAGAGTAAGTAATACGGCTGCTAAGAATCTATATGAGAAGATCGGGTTTAAGTCTCTTGCATTAAGGCCCAGTATATATGAGAATCCTGTTGAAGATGGGCTTCTTATGATGCGAAGGATCACGGAAGGTTAGACTATGTTGGATATATGTTTGTTGGGGACCGGCGGCATGATGCCGATTCCAGGACGATGGCTGACAGCGTTGATGGTCAGATACAACGGCTGTGGCATACTTATAGACTGTGGCGAAGGGACGCAGGTGGCTATCAAGGAGTGTAAGGGTACATTTAAGGGCATAGATGTCATATGTATAACACATTTTCATGCCGATCATATCTCAGGGTTGCCAGGGCTTCTTCTCACGATGGGAAATTGCGACAGGACTGAGCCTATAACTATTATAGGTCCGAAGAATATTGAGAGTGTTGTGAAGTCTCTTCTGGTTATCGCTCCATCGCTTCCTTTTGATATTAATTATGTGGAAATCGCAGGAACCGAGCAGACATTTGAAATGTGTGGGCTCTATATAGATGCCTTCAAAGTGAATCATACGGTACCTTGCTATGGTTATGCTATAAGAGTGTTGCGTGGTGGAAGGTTCAATCCAGAGGCTGCGAAGGCGCTAGGAATCCCTGTTAAGTTCTGGAATGCGCTTCAGCATGGCAGTGAGGTGGACGTTGACGGCGTTACTTATACACCTTCTATGGTTGTCGGTGAGGCAAGGAAGGGTCTTAAGGTTTCTTACTGTACGGACTCAAGGCCAACCGAGAGTATTAAGGATTGGAGTGAAGGTGCTGATCTTTTCATATGTGAGGGTATGTATGGAGATGATGAGGACATAGCAAAAGCCAAGGAAAATCGCCATATGACCTTTGCGGAGGCAGCTGCTATGGCTTCGCAGGCGGGAGTTAAGAGGCTTTGGCTTACGCACTACAGTCCTTCGCTTGTGAGACCTAAGGATTATCTTAAGATTGCAAGGAAGATATATGATGAGACTTATGTATGTATGGACGGCAAGTGGGAAGAACTGAATTTCCCTGAAGAATAGGACTTTTTCGATACATTTTAAAAAAGAAAGGTGGTGGATCTGGTGAAGAAGAATCTCAAGACTCTTGTGATATTTGTCATACTTGGCGCTCTTATTATAGGGTTCTATTATTATGTGTCAAACAGGGATCTTTCGGGTTCGCGTTCTTCTAAGGATCCTCTTGTTGTGGAAGCTAAGGAACTTATGTCTAAGCGCATAGTTACTAACTATCCGCAGACGCCTGTTGAGGTGGTGACACTATATCTTCGGATTAACAAGGCTTACTATATGACTAAGCTGTCTAGCGATGAGATTGCTAAGCTCGGAGATCAGGCGCTTATCCTCTTTGATTCGGAACTTCTTAACTACAATCCAAGAGATGAGTTCATCTCAAGGCTTAAGGAGGACATATCCGCCTACAGGAAGGATAACAGATATATATCCGAATACAGTGTCGAAAAAAACAGTGATGTGGATTATAAGAGTCTTGGGAAGAGGCAGTATGCTCTTGTTGATACTGTGATATATCTGCGTGAGGGCAATAAGCTTACGCCTGTTTCACAGAGATTTACTCTTAGAAAGGATGATAACGGCAATTGGAAGATTCTTGGCTGCAAGAATAGCTCTGTTGCCGATGCAAGTTAATTATGAGTCTGATACTTGGTATAGAAAGTTCCTGTGACGAAACAGCTGCGGCTGTTGTCGAGTCAGGACGCAATATGCTCTCGAATGTCATATCTTCGCAGATAGATACGCATACGCTGTATGGTGGTGTAGTGCCGGAGATTGCTTCTAGGAAGCATATGGAGAACATAACCTATGTTGTGAGAGAGGCGCTTTTAAAGGCGGATGTGAAGCCAGATGAACTTGATGCAGTGGCGGTTACGGCAGGTCCTGGTCTTGTGGGAGCGCTTTTAGTGGGCGTATCATTTGCCAAGGCCTATGCATACGGACTTGGAAAACCTCTGGTGCCTGTAAACCATATATATGGCCATATCTGTGCTAACTTCATAGAGCATCCTGATCTTGAACCGCCTTTTATGTGTCTGGTGGTGTCGGGCGGTCATACGCATCTTGTATATGTGAAGGATTATGGGGATATAGAAGTCCTCGGCAGAACCATGGATGACGCGGCTGGCGAAGCATTTGACAAGGTTGCGAGGGTTATAGGACTTGGATATCCGGGCGGTCCGAAGATAGATAAGAAGGCGCATGAGGGCAATCCGCATGCTATGGAATTCCCGAGAGGAAAAGTGAGCGGCTGCGAGTATGATTTTTCTTTTAGTGGACTCAAATCTGCGGTTTTGAATCACATCAACGGTCTGCATATGAGGGGTGAGGAGATTCCTGTTGCTGATATAGCGGCTTCTTTTCAAGAATCTGTTGTGGATTCGCTTGTTA
>DOVJ01000116.1 GCA_003520145.1 Eubacterium sp. | reverse complement strand
GTATAGAAATCTTGACGTGTCGCAGGACGACGATGAATTATGCTAGCACCTTATTCTTCCCCGAATTCTTTCCTTCATACAGCTTTTCATCCGCTGTTTTAATCCACATATCAGTACTCATATCACTTGTTCTTATACTCATGCCTATAGTAACAGATACATCGATTATCTGATCCTCGAATTCGAATCTTGTTTCACATATGGTTTTTCTTAGATTCTCGAGTTTATCATAAGCCTCCCTTGAATCATCACCACATACAAGGAATTCTTCGCCGCCCCATCGACATATAACATCGTCTTTGATAACATTTTTCATGATGTTAGAGAGTTTTTCGAGCACATAATCGCCCGCGTTATGGCCATAATGATCGTTAACCTTCTTGAAATCATCGATATCAAGAATCGCAAGATAAGGTGTCTTGTATTCTTTGTCAAGCTTTTCTAAGACTTCCATCATATAATGCCTGTTGTATAGCCCGGTTAAGCGATCCACATGAGCTATATTCAAAAGCTGATTTTCAGAATTGATTATCATACTCACCAAAGCCTTAGTATAATATATCAAGAAGAAGAAAACCGAACCTGAATTACATATCCAGAAAAAAAGCACATAATCACTTTTTTCACTATAAATAGCTCCATTCTTAATAACACAAAGCGTGCTGACAAGAAATGCCGCAATTATAAAAAAGCTTATTATATTCGCATTTACAGGTTTTCTTCCCAGTTTAAAAGTAAAATACCTGATGACATATGCAATAGGAATCAGTGACATACAGTATAGCTGGAAGCCGTAATTGTTGCCCATACATATCGTGGCGATTGTCATATACAGTATTATCCAGAAGTAAACCATCAGAACATATGCATATAAGTGGTCAGCCTTAATAAGCACAAATCCGATCACATATACCATAATAGTCGGTATGCTAAAGTAAAACATAATCCACGCTTTCGCCATATAGAAAGAAAACATAAGACCAACAACGAATAAAAATAAAGCTGTATTAACTATATATGTGATTTTGCTGAGTTTTAAATCAGTCATAAGCAGTCACCTCAATTTTTCTTTAGCCTCATACAATTTTTCATCAGCTCTGTTAACAAGACTCTTGAGTGTTATATCCTCTTTATCCTCTTTTTTTGTTATACCGATACTGACACTCAGTTCATAAGGTGCTTGAGCTTCTTTGTTAAGCTCGTCAAGCCTCTTATCTATATTCGTGCAAAGCCTTGATATAACCGAATCATCCTCAGCCCACATGATAAGGACGAATTCATCACCGCCATATCTTGCTATATTGTAACGTCTCTGCATCTGTCTGCAAGCATCCTTAAGAGCACATGCTATCCTGACCAAAGCAGCATCTCCCTGAATATGACCATAGGTGTCATTGATACTCTTAAATCGGTTAGCGTCGATCATAAGTAGATACATATCCATACCATCTATTCTATGTGATGAATACTGATTATAATAATATGCAAGCTGTTTTCTGTTATTGAGAAGTGTAAGCGGATCTATAGATACAACATCGTCTATAGATGCGGTATACATATAGAATGTAGCCAAAGCTAATGTCACACACGCAACAGGTATATTCGGATACTTAAACTGAAACACACCCGCCATAGCTACAAGCACAGGAAGAATGGCATGAAGGACGTACTTAAGCCTAAGACTTCTCTCCTCCTCAGACAGTGCCTTTATAAATAGTCTTCCTGAAGCTGTAAAAGCATATATATATGCAATCACATAAGATATAACAAATAACTTCCCCCTTTTATAAACACCATCCTCTATATAGAACATCATGCCATTAAAGAAATTGATAACTATCAGCACAATCATAAGTGCCACCAATATGCTTGATTCTATCAATCGCCTTCGCTCCTTCGAAAACAAAGAACCATGAATATTCTCAAAATACAAAAACCAAAAAAAACACATAGTAACACATGATAAGAAGTACAGACTCTTAGAGAGCATGAATAACACTTCTATGTAAGGAAGCCACGAACATCTCATCATAACACAAACAGTATCAGTCCAAAAAAACACGATCTGCGAAAGAATAGCAAGTGAAAAATCAATCTGAGAAACCATCTTAGTCATCCCGTTAGTCTTCACAAGTATCATAAATACCAGTATGGTGGCAACAATATTCAATTCCAGATACATAAATGCATAACTTGACTCTAAACTCATAATTGTCGTCCTACTGTTTTTTCACTCTCTCATGCCTCAGCATACGTTCATCATACTGAACCGCGTACATATAAGGAGCCTCATCGAAACTCTTTGTCGCATGATGCATATCGCGTTCTTCGATATAACGATATATAATTGCACTAACTCGCCTCCTAATATCCTCATACGATTTCAAGCCTATACTGTACTTAAGAATAAAGCGCGGGTGATAATTAAACCTGATTCCAGAACCTGTTGATATATACTTAAATGTTCCGCCAACATTGATAGCTTCATTAGCTTCCTTATCACTGACATAATTCGTATATATGTGACCATATTCGTCACGTCCCCACAATTCCGCGATTTTCACACCTTCAAAGAATAAATCCGCCCTATTCATGAAGCTTCCAAGTTCATATGTGAAGTATTCATTATTCTTTTTTATATCATCAAGCACTTCCTTTTGCTTATCAGAAATCATACATACACCTATTCATAGTGATAAAGTAAAAAAGCGATATGGTTACGAGCCATACCGCTTTTATTATCAGATACGCTTCTTGTTCTTTTTAACTGCACAAGCAGTCACAGTCATAAGAGCTATCAACATCAAGGCTGTATATAATCCATAGCCTCTGTCACCAGTGGAAGGAGTACCTGCCGAGACTGCATCAACAACACCGGAATTACCACCCTGGCTATCCGCAATTGTCGTATAGATATCATCGATATCATAGATATCCTCTATACCAACAACTGTTGTCTTATCATATTCAACAATACCCTTAGCCGAAACAACACTCTTACTGTTAAGAACATATCCTTCTATTGCAGAATTAGTCTCTATTATAGTATACTCTCCTGAAGCAATATTTTCAAGTGTAAGAATATATTCTCCATCAGCATTTTTAGTAAACTTATCAAGAGTTATCTCGACCTTATCGGCACTAAGCTCGCCCTTCTCGTTAAGATACTTACCATCCGAATCTGTGATTGTAAACTTAAGAGCACCAGCCTTCTCTTCATCAGTAACGTTAAGACCATCTATAGTCTTCTTAATCTGAAGATTACCAAGATCCCTCGCATCCTCTACAAGTATTATTCCGTCTGTAGTCGTCTTTGCTAAAGTTGTGATCTCACCATTCTCATCGATCACAAATGTTATGTCAGTCGTCACAACATATCCATCAGGTGCTACTGTCTCTCTAATCGTATATGTGACACCAGTCTTAAGACCCTCTATAACATGCGCTGTAAGTGAAGAATCCCACTCATCAACAACTTTTGACGCATCATCAAGTATCTGAAGGTGTGCGCCTTCTACTTCCTTAGAATCAACCATATCAACCTTAGAGATGCTTACCTTAGTAAGGGCATCCTCTACAAGGATAGTACCATCCTCTTCAACTGTACCCGAAGTTGTCACCTTACCAGTCGAATCGATAACAAATGTTATGTCGCTTGTTAGTGTATATCCTTCAGGTGCTACTGTCTCTCTTATCGTATATACGACACCAGTCTTAAGCCCCTCTATAGTATGAGCTGTAGTTGTAGAATCCCACTCGTCAACAACATCTAACGCATCATCGAGTACCTGAAGATGAGCTCCTTCTACCTCCTTAGAATCAGCTATATCAACCTTAGAGATAACAACCTTTGATTTCTCGTTCTTAACTACGATTGTATCACCGATTTCTTCGTTAGTATCAGGATCAATCATCTTGCCAGAATCGCCAATCTTAAACACAACATCATCAGCAAGCACATATCCTTCCGGTGCATATACCTCATGAAGAATATAAGTTTTACCCTTCTCTAAGTTCTTAACCTTGCGATAATAACTAGAAGTGCTCTCCCACTCAAGTGCAGCACCCTGGCTATCTGTTGCTACCTTATAATCCTCATCAAGAAGAACAAATCCGCACCCAGGAAGAGTTATACCGTTCTCATTGACCTTTCTGACATAGATATATGGGTCAGTATTGGTTATACTTATATAGTCACCGTCATCATCATAAGAGACGCCGACACCATCACCAAGAGAAGTGATCACAATCTGACCCTTCAAATTGATATAAAAAGTCACATCATCAATCTTAGCATGGTTTTCATTGGCAGGCTTAGTCTCTTCAATCCTGTATAACTCGTTATAGTTAAGACCTGTATATACAAAATCTGTAGATGAGCTTGTCCACTCAGCCAGTACATTTTCAAAATGATCATATAACTTGAATTCAGCACCTGGCAATATGTCATTGTCAGAATCAACCTTTCTGACTCTTATCGCAGCGCCAGTCTTAAAAGCAGAACCAAGCATAGTCTGAACATGATCAGGACCTTCATAGATCCACGCATCATAACCATCAGCAAATGAAGCAGTAAGATTATTATCTATGAAGTCTATAGCTGGCTTATAGAGGATATTCCACAGAGAATATGGATCGTTAAGAGGATCTGCTGATGTATAATACAACACATTCTTCTCTCTATGTCTGTAATTATCAGCCTTTTCAGTTCCATCAGCCGTACCGTCATCCTTAACAAAATAATCAAATTCCGAATCATCATGGATGACAGCCCATATAGCGTTCTGAATGAAAGACTTCTTGTATTTTTTGAATTCATTTACTATATCATCAACAGTATGACTGCCAGTGATCATATTATTTTCAACAAGATAGGTTATCTGCGCAGTAGCATCTATACTATTGACATATTTTGCAAAATCGCCATTGGTATAATAGTCTACCATGAGCTTCAAAAGTCTTGTCTTAACGGCATCAGTATATACTCTGTCATAGTAATAATACGTACCATCTTTTTTCGTCACGGCTTTCGTGATCGATGTAACTTCAGACAGCTTATATCTCTTAAACTGATCTCTTGTTGCAGAAGGCGGATCAAGCTTAGCATCAAGACAGAACGAATGACCATATATAGTCTCTCCCGTATCAGACTTGATATTATTGTCCGAATTATAACCGGAAATAACATAATAATGTTCTGTTAAATCTGCAGCACTTGCAACAACTGGTCTAAAAAGATTATGATTACCGATTGCAAATACAAGCGTCACAACAAGCGCAAGAACAGCTGCAATACCTCTTTTAATATTAGGTTTCATCCTAACACACTCCTTTTCTTTATATACTGTATCTACTTCATAAGCGCACTGAGATAATCGCTTCTAAAGCCAAACATCCAAATTATAACCTATATCCGTAACAAATACAAATAATTGTATGTTAAATCGCTTAACATTCAAGTAAACATTACGTAAGAAAAGGGGCTGTAAAAAACTATC
>DOVJ01000063.1 GCA_003520145.1 Eubacterium sp. | reverse complement strand
GACTTCTCATCTTCGATAACCTTGTTGTCCTCGTTGTTGAACTTACTTATGATACGTGTCGACAGAACACAATACATACCCATAAGGATCACAAGAAGAATCTGAGTCTCATATACAGCATTAGTCTGACTTGTCATATCAGCAAAACCATTGGCCGATGCAACAACATAAAGAGCATCGATTATGACTGTCACGATCGAAAATGCAAACGAAAACTTAATATCTGAATACAGCGTCAGAACGATAAACATCGGAAGCACATATGAAAATGTAAGCGGACTCACAGTGGTAAACAAAGTAAATACATACAACACTCCAAAGCCTGCTGATATAAATACCTTAAAGTGCGAATTACCCGGATTCATCCGATACAGGATATTGCATATGATCACAGGTATGATCGCGATAGCACATACGGCTCCAGAATAAGCCCATGATCTCGAATCGTTCAACGCCTCTACGATGTATGCAAGCGCTATGATCACAGCCTCCACTTCATACATGACAAGTGCGAGCCGGTTGAGCTTCGCGCTTCTTGACATACCGCCAAGCTTCGCCTCTACAACTTGCTTAAGTCCTTCATTCATATCTGATACCTCCATATATTCAGATTATATCTTTGGCTTTCTTGATAGCATTCTTCTTAAAGATAACCTTCCAGTGTTCCCTTCTCTGCTCATAGATCCTTCTATCAACCCAATCAGTCTTAAAATGTTCACGAGCCACATGAAGGATCCTCTTTGCGTTATCACTATTATCCCCCGCTATAAAACAAGCCATAACAAATATCTTATTCTGCTTATCATAACACAATTCACAATCACGGATGTTCACATCCGATAATTCTCTTATCATGATCTCTAATTCAGACAGGTTATCCATGCCGATAAGCAGACACCTATCATCCTCTTTTTCCTGCTTTTCATGGGTTGCAGCCTCGACACCCTCGTCTTCAGTAAGAATATCATCACTACCTTCATCAAATTCGATAGAGACCTCATCCTCATCTTCATCCTCTTCAGACTCACCTTCATAATCTTCGGAAGTCTCATCCGCTTCACTATCCGCTGAAGCTTCTTTTGATTCTTGATTATTCACACCCGCTATGAGGGATGAAACAGTATTCATAATACCTTCCACAATATTATTCAGGGTGAGTTCGGAACCGTCGCCTATGGTGATCACTACGCCGTTATCCTTAAAAGGTGTGATCTGAACAGTCATGAAACCAGCTTCCTTAGGTTCAAATCCAACTTCCATAACTGCATGGTCTATCAGATACTTGATAAAGTTGCGGCTTTCTTCTTTGCTGTTAACAAGATCTTCTATCGTGATATCGTTCTCGATAAGATCTTCTTCTGTCAGTATGCATCTGACAGTATGCTTTCCAACCTTCTTAAATTCCATAGTCACGTCCCCCTTTCCCTTTAGTTTTCTCTCTTCTTTTATAGTTATATTTTACCACAAATCCGTCAATTAGTAAATGTTTTCATATATGCGGTCCAAAAGCCTGTAGAAGTGAAAGTCCTCTGTGTTCCAGACCAATATGTCAGAAAGCGATTCATAACTGACAAGATATGTCTTACTGTCGTGCCCCTTGAAACGATGATGCATGAACGATATGATCCCTGCCTTCCTGAAGTTATCATATATCTTAGTCGTGCTTCCAAGACGCTTTATGTTGTTAATAACAGTTGTGTTGCCGTTCATGAACTTAAGGAGTTTCTCATCATCAAGACACCCGGCAACAATTCCCGCAGTCTCTGCATCCATAAGACTGTTACCACACTGATATATAAGCTTCTTATCATCGAGACAGTAAAGTCCTATGCGCTCTATGCCAAAACAATCGATCACATCGCCAAGAACCTTCTCTATGCTGTACTCCTTACCTGTATATACAAAATCAAGTATCTTACATACCACGTCACTCTTAGAGCCTCCTTTTCTGGCTCCAAGTCCCATAGCATCGCTGTCGCGTCTCTCGCTTACTATCTTCGATACAGGATCATGCTTCTCAGGATTGTACTTGATATAGCGATTCTTACCCTTATCCTTCGCGCGATACAGAAGATAATCCGCCACCAAAAACAGATCTGTAAAGTTCTCCACATCGATCGGATATGTAGCTGCACCTATGGAAGCAGATATATGAAACCCATCGTTCTCATCGGTATATTCGGAGAAGATATCGTTCTTAACGCTCCTTAAGATAGTCCTGATTCCCTCTTCATCCTCACTTTCCTCAAAGTTATCATGAGCTAAGACAATAAGGAATTCGTCTCCACCTATTCTGCCAACTTTGCCATAAGAACCCACTTCATTCTCCATGATGGAGGAGCACTTTCTTAAGACCTCATCACCCTTCATGTGGCCAAATGTATCATTGACATCCTTGAAATTATCGATATCCACAATAGCTATGGTTGTAGGTTTATTATCAACCTCTATAAGACTTCTTGCAAAAGCGGTTATATCATCCTTGAGCATAAGTCCGGTCAACTGGTCCTTGTTAACGGTCTTATAATTGATATTACTATCTGTTGCCGCTATATTGCCAACAGTCCTTACATGCTCACCATTCTCATAGATAGCGATACCCGACATCCTCACATCATCACCCGACAGTTCTTTTTCGAACAAATGCTTTGAAAGAGGGAGGGTAAAGGCACGACTGCCAGTTCTCAAAGCGTTGACACAAGCTTTGTCATAATCAGATAATTCCGGCGAATCAATCTTCCTGTAATCCGGTGTATACTTAAAAAGCTCTAACTTATCACTGCTCTTTACGTAATCAAAGTAGATACAATCAAATTGAGAAAGAAGACAATGGTCATTATTAATCTCATCGCTTAAGCTAGACACACTTCTATATAGGCTCTCCACGTCAATAAGACCCAAGACTCTCACATCTTCAGACTGAATCTCAAGTACTGTACATGCAAAATCCGTTATCTTACCGTCATCCTCATACAATCTCAAAGTAAAATATGCGTTCAATTCTTTCTCAAAGATCTTATCACTTGCCGATGGAGCATCCTCCGCAGGCATGATCTTATCGAAAGTAGAATACAGCCTGTTACCCAAGAATCTGTAAAAGGACGTACTCGCCGTCAGAAAATCCAGATTGCGATTCACTTTTATCTCAAAATATCTATCACTATTCTGCATATTTCACCTCGTTTTAGTGATAATATTATAGCATAAATTCACTTTTTATGCTACCATATATTTATGACAAAACTAGAAAAACAGTGCAATTACAAGATGACAATCGCATATGACGGAACTGCCTATCACGGATATGAAGCAAAGCCCGACAACGAAAAGACTATAGAAGGGACACTAACAAGAACTCTTGCTTCCATAACAGGCGTAACCACCAGGATATACTGCTGCGGCAGAACCGACGCCGGAGTACATGCCCTTCGGATGGTCACAAGCTTTACTCACCCTGCGATATCAGAAGAAGAGCTCAAGGATAAGCTTAATCTAGCACTTCCCGAGGATATAAAGGTTCTTGAGATCGTAAGGGCGCCCAAAGCATTTCACGCGAGATACTCTGCCCACCAGAAGGTGTATGAGTACAGGATATACATGGGCGACGCAAAGCCGGTATGGAACAGAAAGTACTGCTATGTACCGCCTAAACGCCCGTCTGTAGACAAGATAAAAGAAGCCATACCTTACCTGATCGGAAGGCACGACTTCAGAAGCTTCTGCGGCGACTCAAAGTACGATAAATCAACTGTGAAAACCATAGAATCCATAGACTTAAAAATCACAGGCGATTACCTAATCATAACCTACACAGGCAACGGCTTTCTTCGCTACATGGTAAGGATCATGACCGGAACTCTCATAGATGTGGGAACAGGCAAGATAAAAGCCTCAGACCTGCCTTCTATCCTCGAAAAAAAAGACCGCCGGTATGCAGGTCACACTGCACCACCCGACGGACTGTTCTTAAAAGATGTGGTGTACTGAGATTACTATTTTGCTCTTACGGTATTCTTAGTTCGAACCATAATTCCAGCAACCGCAGGCACAAGAAGTACAAGTATGGTCACTATTCCTTCTGCATATATGTATATACCATTGTAAACAAGCGGATATATCGCCTTGAGCGACTTAGGGAATTCTTCAGGCATATATTCCATCCAGTAGAGATATCCTGCAAGTGAAGCAAAAATAAATCTCATGGTTATACCTGCTATATATCCCTTTATGAGAGCATGCTTCTTACAATTCGCAAAGAATCCGGCAACACCAAGTCCCATGAAAGCAAAGAGATAATCACAACAAACCTGCATAGGACTTAAGACATAAGAGCCTCCATCCTGTATGAACTGAAGAACGCCATATGCCAAAGCACCTGCAAGACCCATCTTTGGTCCGTAAAAATAAGCTATAAGACACACAAAAAGCATACTAAACATAGTGACGCTTCCACCAAATGGCATAGA
>DOVJ01000232.1 GCA_003520145.1 Eubacterium sp. | reverse complement strand
AACAGTAAAAAATGTTACGAGAAGCTCTCTTATCTCTCTATCGTCCTCAACGATTAATAGCCTCAATTTCCCCCCTCTTACAGCATCTTCTGGAAGTTTCTTAGATTTTCCTTTATATCTCCCTTAAATACAGCAGATCCTGCCACTATGATATCTACTCCTGTAGACTTGATCTCTTCGAAGTTTTCAAGCTTCACACCACCATCAACTTCAACAAGAGCATCAGGATTCAATTCATCTCTGTAGGAAACAGCCTTCTTAAGCTTCTCTGTGGATCCTTCTATATACTTTTGACCACCAAATCCAGGATTAACAGACATAATAAGAAGAAGGTCTATGTAAGGGAGATACTCTCTTACTACATCCACATCAGTGCCAGGATTAATAGCAAGACCTGGATGCATACCCTCTTTTCTTATAGCTTCGATAGTAGCCTTAAGCTCCTTGCATGCTTCGTAGTGCACTGTCAGATACTCAGCACCGCAAGCCTTGAATTCCTTCACATAACGGATAGGCTCTTCTATCATGAGATGCACATCAAATACATCCTTCGTAATACTTCTTATACATGATATAACAGGCATACCAAAGGATATACTCGGAACAAAGAGTCCATCCATAACATCCACATGAAGATAAGTTATACCAACTTCATCAAGCGCTTCTATATCCCTCTGCACATTACAAAAATCAGCCGATAGAATCGACGGAGCCACTGTAGCCATATTACCTCCAAATCAATAGGTTTTCTTTTCTTTCAATTCTCTGTACAGATCAACATAGCATTCATACAGATCACGGTTTATATATCCGCTTTCTACAGCTTGTGATACTGCGCAATCAGGCTCATGAGTATGTGAACAACAATTAAACCTGCACTTTCCTTCATACTCATGAAAAGGAACAAAGTATTCCTTCACTTCATCTTCCTTCATATCCAGGAGATATAGCGAAGTAAATCCAGGCGTATCAACTATATATGTATCATCGCCCATAGGTATGATCTGTGAATATCTTGTAGTATGCTTACCTCTTTTGATCTTATCACTGATCTCACCGGTTTCCATATGATCTATATCGGTAAGATTGTTAAGCAGTGAGGATTTCCCCACACCAGATGGTCCTGCAAGCACAACAGTCTCACCGCTTATAGCTTTCTTCACAGCTTCTATACCATCTCTTGTTTTATTATCCACTAAGAAAACATCCGTATCAAACCCATCGAAGAATCTATGATAATTCTCAATAGTATCATCATCACACAGATCCTTCTTAGTAAATACTATGCGTATCTTCACACTCTGTTTCCTTATCATGATGAAAAAACGCATAAGCATATTCAGACTCGGCATCGGGTCTTTTAGTGCAAATACAAGAAGCGCAAGACTTATATTCGATACCGCTGGTCTTATGAGCTCGTTACTTCTCTTTGATATGGATATGATATTACCTGTTTTCTTCTCTGGATCGAGGACTTCTATATCCACATAATCGCCAACAAGGGGCTTTAGTTTTTCATTCCTAAAGCGCCCTTTAGCTTTACATTCGTATATGATATCTTCAGAATCCACATAATAGAAACCTGCGATACCCTTTATGATTCTTCCGTGTACTATAGATATATTACTCAACCTCTACCTCTGTTTTTGCAAGTGTAACATTGGCTGAATATACCTCCATATACTCAGTAGTCTTGGTTGCTACACTAGCCTTATTTGTTGCTTCGGTTGTCTTCTCCGCTGCAGTTGTCTTCTCTGCAGCTGTTGTCTTCTCAGCTTCAGTTGTCTTCTCTGTCGATGCAGAAGAGGCCGTAGGATCCTTGTATGTAACTCTTACATATACAACTATCTGACCCTTAGTCACTCCATCAACACCATAGAACTTGATCTCATCCTCAGCATACTTATCATAATCTATGTCTGTCATAACGACCTTATTAGAATAACCAGTCTGCTTAAGAACAACCTTAATCTCAGTCTTAACAACATCCTTATACTGAGCCACTTTCTTTGCGATGTTATCTTCCATATAAGCGATAGGTATGCTTCCACCATACTTTATCACAGTCTTCTTAGGCTCTTCACCCTTGCTTATAACATAATCAACAACAGTGAGACTAGGAACTATCTTTCCTTCCTTGACACTCTGAGTCATAACTTCGCCTTCTTTATATTCCTTGCTGTAAGCATAGGTTACATTGCCTGGCTTCAGAGCATTCAGAGACAGAAGTTCGTTAGCCTTCTGCATAGTAAGTCCAAGTATCTTCGGAACTGTTGTTTCTTTGGTTTCTTTTCCTCTGCTTATATACAGAACTATATTATCACCTGTATTGACAAGAGTTCCGGCTTTGATAGAAGTCTTAGTAACAACACCGAATTCATAAGTATCGGAGAATTCATATTCGCACTCAACCTTAAGTCCAAGTTCCTCAAGAAGCTTCTTCGCAGTCTCTTCCTTCTTGCCTACATAATTCTCAAGTGAGAAGTTTTCAGCACCATTACTGATAGTTACATATACAGTGGTATTAGGCTTAACTCTTGTACCCGCTTCAAGACTCTGTGTTATGACAGTACCTCTGGCATAGAGGTCAGATGTAACATTACCTGTACATATATATCCTAATCCCTTCGCATTAAGCGCGGCCTTAGCTTCCTTAGAAGACATACCGACTATCTTAGGTACTTCCACCATACCATCACTTGGGATAGTATACTCAGCAGTAGGTCTTGAATTGCTGCTACTTGATTTGTTATCAACATTACCAAGTGCCCAGTTAACGATATATATAGCTACAAGAAGTAATATACCAGCCAAACAGATACCGCCTGCAAGTATGAGTTTGTCCATGCTTGAGCCTTCTCCATCATCATACTCATCTGCAGCATCATCTTCATCATCGTCAGCCTCAGGCTCAGACTTCGAAACAGAAGAATGAACGCCTCTTTTATCAATAGGATTAGTATCCGAAGAAGTCATGTAAGATCCCGTACTGCCACGATTACCTGCCATGCCGTTCTTGATCTTCTGCATCTCTTCTGCAGATATGCTTACAGTCTCTCCTGCCATTGCAGCAGAAGCAGGCTTGTTGAATACAAAATCACCATCAGGTTGCTTAAGCGATTCTCTAAGATCAGCGACAACAGAAGCCATATCGTCATATCTGTTTTCCGTACGCTTGGCAGTACATTTTTTAACTATATCACATATAGCCTTAGGCATAGTAGGATCGAGGTCGCGAATATAAGGAACCTCTGACTGTATGTGAAGAAGTGCCACCGAAACAGCGTTATCACCATCAAAAGGCACCTTGCCAGTAAGCATCTCAAAAAGCATGATACCGAAAGAATAGATATCACCCTTATAATCACTATATCCGCCTCTTGCTCTCTCAGGCGAGATGTAGTGAACCGAACCCATGACACTCGAGTTGAAAGTATCAGTTGTAGCTGCTCTTGCTATACCAAAATCCGCCACCTTAACCTTACCATCATTGGCTATCATTATGTTCTGTGGCTTGATATCACGATGAACTATGCCCTTCTTATGGGCAGCATCTATACCCTGACCAACCTGAACCGCTATACTTACTGTATCCCTGACGCTGACAGTCTTCTTCTTCTCTATGAACTGCTTCAACGTCATTCCTTCGATCAGTTCCATAACTATGTAATTGATGCCGTTCTCATTGCCTACATCGAACACAGTCAGGATGTTTGGATGTGTAAGTCCGGCTACAGACTGAGCCTCTATCTTGAACTTACTTACAAATGTTTCGTCATTGCTATATTCCTTTTTTAGAACCTTGATCGCAACAAACCTGTTAAGCTTATGACATCTGGCCTTATATACATCGGCCATTCCACCGCTGCCTATATGCTCAAGTATCTCATAACGATCTGCTATCATCAATCCAGATTGTAACATATATTCCTCCATTAAATCGCAACAAGTACGACACCTATGTTATCTTTACCGCCATTTTTCTTGGCTTCATCGATCAGTCCCCTGACTTTTTCTTCCACACCCTTATCTGATCTCAATATTCTCTCAATCCTAACATCGGTCACCATTCCGGTAAGACCATCACTGCACATGAGAATCTGTGCACCTTTTTTCAGACGGATCTCAAAGAAATCTGCCATTAGATTATCTGCAGCCCCTACTGCCCTTGTGATCCTGTTCTTAAACAATCTATAATTCTCATCATCGCGTGTCATAAGTCCATTATCAACTAATTCCTCCACGAAAGAATGATCCCTTGTTATCTGTATAAGTCTATCATCAAGAATATATAATCTGCTGTCACCGACATTGGCTACATAAAGCGAGTTGTTGACAACCGTAGCCGCTACAAGCGTAGTTCCCATACCGCTGTATTCTTCGGATTCCTCCGCTTTCTCCATCAGAAGACGATTAACATCCGTAACAGCCTTCTTAAGTATACTGATAGGACCTCGAAGCTTTGAATCACTCACAAGGCGTACAAAGTTCTGTACTGTAAACTTCGACGCAAGATCACCTGCCTTGTGACCGCCCATACCATCAGCGACTATATAGAGATTCGGCAGCTTGCCAACACTCTCATCGCTGATATATACATAATCCTGATTGACAGTTCTGACAACACCTACATCCGTAAGTGCAAAACTCTCCATAATACCTCCATTTATGTATCGCCGCTATGCACATAATCTTTTCTTAACTGACCACATGCACCGTTGATATCTCTACCCATTTCCCTTCTTATAGTAACAT
>DOVJ01000227.1 GCA_003520145.1 Eubacterium sp. | reverse complement strand
CAAGCAGTAACTGTTGATGCAAATAGGCGACTTGCAAAAAGATAGAAATCTTGACGTGTCCTAGTGATAGTTTTTTTACAGCCCCTTTATTATTCTATATTCAAGCTAATTACTTGCTCTTCTTGAATGTAACCTTATTAACAACACTGCTTTGAGGATTATCCTCAGGTGTCAGCTCAAGGCTACCTGATGAAGTCGTTCTAAGTATAAGATCATTATCAGTACCTGCCTTAGTACATACAACCTTATCACCATCCATCTTCCATGTGAATTCCTGCTTAGAATCCTCAAGTTCTTTTTCATCAAGGCTATCACTAAAAGAAGAAAGCAAAGTAGACTTCTGAGCCTCAAGATATGCATCAAGAGAAGAATATCCAAGCTGTGGCAAAGCCTGCTCTATTACTTCCTTAGAATATCCCTGCTCCTCCAAAAGCTTCAACATGATATCCTTATAATTCTTCTCAAGTTCAGCCTTGATCTTCTTAGTGAAATCAGCAGCATCAAATTCAAGAGAACCTGTACCATCTTCAGAAAGATTAAGATAAACATCCACAGTAAATCCTGGGAAAAACTCTGTCATAACGTCATTATCAACAAGTTCTTCGATTGGCAACTGCGCTGTATACTTGCCGGCAACCTTCTTATCAGTCTTGCCGCTTGACTTAGTTGTCTTCTCAGTCTTATCTTCCTTGGTAGTCTTTTCTTCCTTAGAAGTCTTCTCCTTGCTCTTCTTGGTTGTTTCCTCTTCATCGGTAGAATCAGTACCCTTCTTTGTCACAACCTCTTCCTGCTTAGTCTCGTCCTTACTCTTAACATCTGTAGACTTGGTGTTACATGCAGCAAGTGAAAGTGCACATAACAAACTTAACACTACGATACTACTCTTCTTACGCATAATCTTCCTCCTTAACGCGCATTAGAAACTCTCTCTTAACATATAATCGATGAACTTCAAAACATCAGCTTTATGAAGGGATGTAGCCGACACACATACTATAGGTCCATCGCTATAGACCTTATACTCCTTTGCAAATGCAGTGTCACTTATGATTATACCGACAGGCTTACTTAGGGAATATTCAACCCCTTCATCATCCACCACACTTTGCTTGTAGTAATAAAGCATATCCTTCTCTTCAAGCTTTTTAAAAAGTTCAGAGTCGATCAACTCTGAGAGATCCTGAAAATAATTGTTCTTAGCATATATAGGGATATCTCTCTTAGTCCCTATATATACATCAAGTCCGCCCACGTAAAACATGGTATTGACACTCTGATAAATCTCCGGGTCCACCCCGTCTGCATCATACATGATGTTATTGGCAGAAACCGTAGCTTTCTTCTTCTTGCCGTCAACACCCAGAAGATCATTAAGTGCTTTCTCGAGCTTATCATGTTCTTCGATCTGACAGTCTACAAGTTCTATAGAGAGAACCTTCTCCTGCTTATTGAAGAATATGGTATACAGAATACTGATAGTCGCACCCAAAAGCACCAGTGTTATCAAAGTTCCTATAAGATAATAATCAGCAAGATACTCAAGTTTTTCCTTAAAAGACAAGCTTTTGAACTTAGCACGTCTCTCCTGTTTTATCGCCTTTTTCTCTTTCTTATCCATCACTTACTCCGGGTATACATATCTTTTTTCTGTAAAGTCAGCCAATACCTCATCGCGGTACTTCCTTGCGTAATAACGGGCCTCGTCAAGGTTGTGGTCATTATAATTCCCGCACTCCTTAGGACTTACTCCTGGTATTACATCTGAGAAGTTTATCACATAATCCATAACCCTGTCAAGAAGATTTTTTATATCAAGAGGAGTCCTCTCTCCTGCAAATATCATATAAAAACCGGTTCTGCATCCCATAGGTCCAAAGTATATGAGCTTATCAGCCCACTCCCTATCGTTACGGATATATGTTGCCATAAGATGCTCTATAGTGTGAATAGCGCCCGTATCCATAACAGGCTCCTTATTCGGAGTAGTAACTCTCATATCAAAGGTTGTCACAACCTCAGCGCCAACCTTATCTACTCTGGACACATACAATCCCGGCAAAAGCTTCTCATGATCAATTGTAAAACTAACTATCTTATCCATAATAATCTCCTATATTACTTTTTTGATATTGTTGATCCGTTCTTTGATTATACTGTAAAAGTCCCCATCATAAGCCATTACGAAGAAGTACTCTAAAAAAAGCGATATGAACTTTCCTCTTGACTCCACGTCATCGCCATATTCATTCACCTTACTAACCATATATGTGTGAAATGTATGCCACACCCTTATATATTCTTCATAAGAATCGAGGTCTTCTACACCAAGCCATTCTTCTATCCTGCACTTTGCTCTGTTCTTGTAGCAACACTCATCCTTCTGAAGAAAATACGAAAAATCCCCATCTTCATATATCCTGCCAAGCGGAAAAAGTCTGCATAATCCCGGGCGATCTGCATGTATGCTGCACCTGTGATCTATCAAAAAAGAACATGTATCGGCTTTGTTCATCTTAAGATAAGGATATGCAAGACCATCCTTAAGAGCGATAGCTATATATTCCTTAGCAAGCAGTTCCTTAAAGTCCATACCTGTAGCCTTGTAGATAGAACAGATATCATAAGGATCAAGAACTATGTGGTCATCCATATGCTCACAACAAGCAGAACACCCCCTGCAATCATCACACAGAAGCCTGACCATATCGTTCTTTCTATACAACCTACCGTCGCTTACCTGCGACATATCTATATTTCTTATCATATTACTCCTATTGCGATGCTATTGTAAAAATATATCCCATGATATATAATAATTCAGAAAGGATGTGCAACTATGAATATACTAAAGCCTTTATTATTGACTTCATCATACATATATGCCATAGCCCCACACAAAAAGGGCAATCTGTGCAGCGAGCGAATCTACGGACACAGGGGCCTGTACGATAATCATAGCGTATACGAGAATTCTCTCGAAGCATTTGACGCATGCATCAAGAAGGGTATCGGTATCGAACTCGACATCAAGCTAACTTGCGATAATAAGGTCATCGTGTACCACGACGACGATTCTAAGCGCTTTGATGGCAACGACAAACCCATCCACAAGAGAACATACGCAGAGCTCTCAACCATGCCCTACAAAGTAGCTACTCTCAAGGAAGCTCTAAATCACATAAATGGCCAAGTTCCCATTATGATCGAATTCAAGACTGATTACTGCGATCCAGTACTACTATGCCGTCTTGCTTACAAGGCTCTTAAAGACTATCATGGAACATACTGTATAAAATCCTTTGATTACAGAAATCTCCTATGGTTTAGGATCAATCACCCAGAGGTCGCAAGAGGACTCCTAGTAAGCAAGAGATACTCAACACTGACTGATTTTCTCTCCACATGGCTCCTTATCAATATCGTCGTCAGACCTGATTTTGTATCCTGCAGACTAAACTGCACCAAGCGACCAAGCGTTGTACTGTATCGAAAGCTTCTTAAGGGCAAGGTCGCTGCCTGGACAATCAAGGACGAATCTGAATTCGAAGATAAGCTAAAAAGATTTGATATACTTATCTACGACCCGCAGATTTAACATACTTTATAGTACCCTTTTCAATAATCTGTATCGACTTAATATTAGCACAGAACTTGGCAAGGTTGCTATACCCATAATTCTTGGTACTGAAGGACGGGAACTTCTTATGAAGTCTCTGTCCTAAGGTCGCCATATCTATCATGCCTCCCTGACAGGCATTGAGTACATCCATGATATAATTAACAACTCCAGATTCAGATTCAGCTCTTGTAGTTACAAAAACAGTATTATTGTTATGGCTTATATCATAATCTCCTATTTCCTCCATGAACTTGCTCAAAGAAGAATAGCCATAATTACGAACATCAAAATCAGGATGCTTAAGTATAAGTCTGCTTCCTATCATACCAAGCTCAGTTGTGCGTCCCTTCGCCTCATTATCAGCGATAATGGCACCGATATCCTTCTTGATCTTAACAAGTGCAGTAAATCCACTCTTATTGTTAGGAGCTTCACTATGCTCATCCTCTGATTCATCATTCTCATATACAGCCTGAAGATCTGTGAACACAGAACATGATACTCTGAAGGAATTAGGAGTCTTCGACTCACCCATACCGATAACTTCCATACCTGATTCGCGAAGACGTGAAGCAAGCCTGGTAAAATCACCATCACTTGATACTATACAAAAACCATCTACACGCTCAGAGTAGAGGATATCCATAGCGTCTATTATAAGCGCTGAATCCGAAGCATTTTTACCAACTGTGTTGGAAAACTGCTGAATAGGAACTATGGAATTGTCTCGAAGCTGATCTCTCCACTTGGCGTTATTCTTGCTGGTCCAGTCGGCATAAGCTCTTTTGTAAGTAACAGAGCCGTACTTGGACATCTCGTCGTTGATTATATCGAGATACTTCACAGATATATTCTCAACATCTATCAAAACCGCAAATCTCTTATTATCCATCTATCCTCCTATTGTCCCAAAAGATAATTAACAAATTGCGTAGCTGTTCTTCCTGACAGGCCGCCATGCGACAGTTCCCATGCATTGGCCTTAAGAACGATTTCTTCATCAGACAGGTTTACACCGTTCTTGTGTGCAAGCTCTAAGACTATGTTCATATACTCTTTGTTCGAAGGCTTTGTATAACATATAGTCACGCCAAAACGATT
>DOVJ01000212.1 GCA_003520145.1 Eubacterium sp. | reverse complement strand
ATTCGTGCGAATATCATGTCTGATAGAATAGCGTTGATATCATACTTGAACTTATACTTGTCTCTAAGCTTTCTGCAAGTTTTATCTAATGCCAGAGAATAGTATATGGATTGAAGAAAAAGATAGCCTCCGCGATATAATACTTGTTGATCATAATCAAGTTGCCTATCAGCATGAAAAGTTATCTGAACAGCCTTTGACTTTTGCTCTTCTTTATACTTTAGGGTTTCTAGTCTTGCCTCTTCTTTAGCCCAAGCCAAAACATCATCTCTCGTTGGACCGTGTTCTTTTATTAGATCTTGTAAAGTTCCAAGTTTTCTGATAATTGTGGATGTACTTACCCCTTTATCGTTAATGTATCCTTTAGAGATATAGAATGATTCAGCGTTTTTAGATTTAGATGATATAACTCTCATAAAAAAAGCAGACCAGAAGCGGTCTGCAGGATATTATTGTCTTATTCAACTGTCAAACTTCCGCGTTTACTCCGTCTATTATAAAAAATAGTATTGACATTTTTTTGAAAAAAGTATAATATAATATAAAACGTGTATCTTGTACAAATAGTAACTATTATAAGAGCGTATGGAGGAGATGCGTATGAAAAGACTTTTTGCCTGGTTACTTGTTGTTGCATTGCTATGTGTTACTTTTATGCCTAATATATCCATATTGGCATATGAATATCCTGAAACTTTAGTTTCAAAAGGATTTGTCCTTCCTGACATAGTTACATTTAAAGAGGCTCTGGAACATAATTATGTTGGTAGAGTAACTGAAGAAGAGAAGGATTTGTATACATATGTCTTCCTTAATTCCGATGGTAGTCATACAATGCGTGTGTACAGTCATCCGGTTAAGTATTATAAGGATGACAAGATTCAAGATATATCCTTGAAATTCAAAAAAGATAAGGATGGTTACAGGTCTTTTGACCATCCAGTTTCTGTACGTCTCAATAATAATCTTATAGATGGTGTAAGTATAAGTGCGCCTGATGTTTCTGTAAATCTTATTCCTAATATAAAAGATAATACTTATGTAAAAGCGTGTATATCAGCTGATTCAAGAGTTGTTGAGTATAAACTTAATGACGATATATCTTATGAATATATGCTTACTTGTGTTGGCGTTAAAGAAGATATAGTTGTAAAGCAGTATACTGGACAGTCTGATTTCTTCTTTAGGATCACAACTAATGGATTATGTCTGAAGCTTATAGATGGTGTATTATATCTGACTGATGAAAAAGGCGATATAAAAGCTTCAATGGGTGATGTGTATGTAACTACTGCTGATGAAAAGAATAATAAGCTTAGTAGTATGACATATGCAACCATAAGAGAAAAAGAAGAGTATATGATTAAGATTTCTCTTGATAAGGACTTTTTAGAGGATGATAATACAGTATATCCTATAAGGATAGATCCATCAATAGAGGTTAATTATAACATTTACGGAGCTGGTGCAATAGAGGATGTGACTATCAACAGTCTTGATACATCCGATGGCAGTTCTGGGTCTTTGTATGTGGGGAATAGAAGTGAATTTGGTAAGGCCCGCATTCTTATGAGATTTCCGAATCTTAATCTGAATAGTATACAATCAGCCGATAATATTACAAGTGCGTATGTAGAACTTCGTGATCTTCTATGTGAGTCAGAGAGTATGACAGTTTACTGTTATCCTTTCACAGGTGATTCGTGGACAGAATCCAATGTTGGATGGAATAGTGTAAGCCCGAATAGTTATGGCAGCCTGTTATCATCTAACGATATATCTTATAATAATGGTCTGTCATGTTCGATTGCTCATAGGTATTCTTTTCTTATTACGAATGCAGCGAAGGGGTGGCGCAATGGAACGTATGATTCTAGTAAGGGGCTTATATTTAAAGCATCTGATAGTGTTGAAACTGGAAACTATATCAATAAAACCTTTGCATCGTATAACAGAAGTGAATATAAACCATCATTAACCATAAATTATACTTCAGGTGATAATACATATAATGATATATATTTGGATAATCGTTTTGAGGTTAATATATTAGCGGCTAATAATAAACAAATCTTCAGATATGTGCCTTCTGAAACTGGTTTTTATTCCTTTTATAGTTATTATTCTGGTTCGGCAGTTCCAAAAGGATATCTGTATAATTCTGAAATGATTGAATTAAGCTCTAGTAATGGTGGTGGAATATATGGTGGCAACAATTTTATGGTCACATATCATCTGATAGAGAATGTAACATATTATTTTGGCGCGGGATTCTATGGAGACGGAATAGGTACTTATGATGTGTGGCTTTCCAAAACAAACGAGGGGCGTATGTTGGAGCGATGAATACATCTGCGGGTGCAACCAATTCATGTGCTATAAACAATAGTTATGTTATGAGAAATTATTCATTTATTGCGAATGCCAGCACAGAGCATCTGTTCTTTAGTTCGGATTCGAATTGTGATTCGAGGATTTGGCTGTATGATGAGGATTTAGATTATATAGGTGGTAATGATGATAGCGGGTATAATAGTAATTACAAATTGAATATCCAACTTCAATCAGGTCATACTTATTATGTTGTTGCTGGTGCGTATGGTTCTGACACAGGCGTATATACTAACAATTCTTATCAGGAAGA
>DOVJ01000197.1 GCA_003520145.1 Eubacterium sp. | reverse complement strand
ATCAGGCATCTGGTAGAGCGTGCTTATATTGTCAAGCTCCTCATCTGTTATATCAGCTTCGTGAAAATGTATCAGCAGTCGCTGGCTCTTAGCCATACCAGGCTGTAGCTGAATCTTGTTAGAACCCTTTGGCACAAGATTGATAGTGAAGCCATCGCGGTTGAGAAGAACAGACTTAGGGACGTTCTGTTTAGCCTGATATATGGTCGCGCACATGCCACCGTACTCATCGCACATATCTCCATAGAAGGTTCCGAGGAAGACTTCAGGAAAGTGTTCTGAACTTTCGTACTTGACAGTTTCGGCATTGATCTCATGCTCAAGTTTATCCTTGACTGTTGACTTGGTAAGCTTGGTCTTGTAGTTGGATATACCGGTCATGATCTTCATATCGTCAAGGATTTCGCCCGGCTTATACTTGAAGAAGAGCGACTGGATCTGTAGATAAGAGTCCATGCTGTTAGTCACTCTGTACTTGATGTCAAAGTAAGACTTATCCTTGAAGAAAGTAAGAGTTATGTTGTAGTTATAGTAAGCGTCCTCGTTGTACATATGTGTACCGTCAATTGACAGTACAGCGCACACAGGACCGTTGTAGATGATCTCGATGTTGTCGGTACGGTTAGTATATGTCTTTCCGTACTTATCTGTTAAGATAGGACCTTCGAATTCCTTCTCGCCGAAGTATCTCTTGTTGTAAGATATAAGACCTATACCGGTCTTGTAATTCTTGTTGAGCTGAAGATGAATGCTTCCTGTGTTGATGAAGAATTCGCCATCCTTCTGCTCGATGATTGCTTCCTCCGAAGAAGCTTCCGACTTGCCAATCGAGTAGCTGTAGTCTGCTTCTTTGTTGGCAGGCAGGTCTGCCTTAAAGTAGCACAGAGCGTACTTGATGGAATTATCGTCATAGCGAGAGAGTGTATGGGCTTGCGAAAGCATTGTTCTTCCTTCGCTGTCAGAGATGATTATGTCGCCTGGCGATGTGAGCTCGCCCTTTTTGAAAGGCAGACCTATGCTTATAACTTCGCCGATTCTGTCAAAACTGTATAATTTGTCAAAATGTATCTTTCTTGTCGTACTCATGTAATCTCCTTAATGTATAAACTCATCCCTCTTTGGGTTAAACACATCCACAAGTATGCCTTCCTCAAGGCATACAACGCCATGGGAAACTCCCGATGGCATATATACACTGTCGCCTTCTCTGACAATCTTCGTCTCGTCGCCGATAGTGAATTCGAAAACACCCTTTGCTATGTAAGTTATCTGAAGATGCTTATGTGAGTGCGTGTTGCCCTGCGCACCTTTTTCAAAATGTATCTCGCACATCATAAGTTCGTCAGAGTAGGTTAGTACTTTTCTTGATACACCCGGCTCGCAAGGAGTGGCAGTTATATCTGAGTTAAATGCAAACATGTAAAAACCTCCTATATACCTTTAGATGGTAAATCTGAATCTATGAATTTCATCAATTCATCGTATCTGTCAAATACGTCCTTATAACCATCATCATACAAGGCCTGAATCTTATCGAGGTCCTTCTCGTTGCGCTTGAATCCATCTGTGTTGTCAGGCCTGAATATGAAAAGCTTTCCTTCTCTTTCAAGTGCTTCAGCTTCAGCTACCTGTTGATTGTAATTATCAGGGCGCGATATCAGTGCATCGCATAATTCAGGGTAATGCCTATAGTGAGTAAGAGTAGCCTTAAGAACCGATTCCTGCTTCTTAATATATCCTTTGTGTCTTGTGAGGACTACGATAACTTTATCGCAGCCATCTTCAAATGCCTTCTTAAAAGGTATTGAATCTGATATGCCGCCATCTAAGTATCCCTTGCCGTGATACATGATTATAGGTGAGAGCATAGGTAAAGCACAAGTGGCCTTAAGAACAGTGTTGTGCTTATCATGTCTAGGGACCTTAAGATAATCCGGTTTACCTGTCTCTACGTCTGTGACTGTTGCTATAACATCGCCCTTGAACTTGGCAAAAGCCTCATAATCAAAAGGGATAAGTTCGTTAGGTATAGTTTCATATACAAAATCAAGACCGAAGTAAGACTTGTTCTTCGGGTTGATGAGGTTTCTGAAACTCATATACTTGTATGAATTGGCATAAGTTTTTATGACTTCCAGATTTCTTCCGGGCTGTCTTGAACAGTAGGAAGTCCCATAAGCCACACCACCTGATGTGCCGATAACCTAATCGGCTATAAAATCCTTGGCAAGAAGTGCGTCAGTAACACCGCAAGAATACACGGTTCTTACAGCACCACCTTCAAGTACCAAACCAATCTTCACTTTTGTTTCCTCCATCTAGTTAATCATATTTATTATAGCATTTTGTGAGGATTATATCAAGTAAAATGCTTACATATGTACATAATTGTGAATAATAATTGACTTTAACGGCAATTGGTAGTATAATAATCCAATACGTTAGTTTGACGGATATAACTTGAGAGAGGAATACAAAGATCATGAAGATAGAAGATGGTGGCGTATTATTCGCCAGAGACTTTTTGGCAACAGGTATTAACGTTGGTATCAAGAACAACACTAAGAAGGATATGGCTTTGGTATATTCGAAGAGACCGTGTGCGCTTGCCGGTACATTTACTACAAACAGAGTCAAGGCTGCTCCTGTTATGTGGGATCATAAGGTGGTTAACGAATCAGAGTTTGGTCAGGCCATCATAATCAATAGTGGTGTTGCCAATGCGTGTACGGGCAAAGAAGGTCTTGATGACTGTGAGAAGCTTGCAAAGGCTGTATCAAGCGAACTTAATATACCTTATGACAGTGTACTTGTTGCATCTACAGGTGTTATCGGCGCGAGACTTCCGATGGAGAAGATGACCGCTGCAGTGCCTGAGCTTGCAAAAAAACTTGGTGGTACTAAGGAAGATGGCGAACTTGCCGCAACAGCTATCATGACTACAGATACTGTTATGAAGCAGGTTGCTTGTTCATTCATGATAGGTGAAAGGGAAGTTCATATGGGCGGTATGTGTAAGGGTGCCGGTATGATACATCCGAACATGGCCACTATGCTTTGCTTTATAACAACAGACTGTGATATAGACGATAAGCTTATGAAGGAGGCACTGAAGGAGATTATCCCAGATACATTTAACATGATATCGGTTGATGGCGATACCTCGACTAACGATACTGTGCTTGTACTTGCTAACGGTGCTGCAGGCAACGAGAAGATCGTATCAAAGGGTGCTGATTATGATGAGTTTTACAAGGCTCTTAAGTATATCAATGAAGCACTTGCCAAGAAGATAGCCGGTGATGGCGAGGGTGCTACATGTCTGTTTGAAGTTGTAGTTAAGGGCGCATCTGATAAGGCTAAGGCTAAGGTTCTTGCTAAATCGGTTGTTACATCGAGCCT
>DOVJ01000220.1 GCA_003520145.1 Eubacterium sp. | reverse complement strand
AAAAGAGACTGTCACACTAAAAAGTGTGATGGTCTCTTTTGCTGATTTACGATTCTTTTTTGTTCTTAAGTGATACATAAGAATGCTGTATGGCGTTCTTTATGAGGGGGTATGTGCTCTTTGTGTTATTATTGTCTATAAGCCCTGCGTCAAACAGTGTAAAGCAGTTGCTTAGATCTGCTTTTTGCCTGAAGTTTTTATCTACATATGTTGCTATACTCTTGTGAATTGCGTAACCCTCAACCCGAAGGTAATAATAATCCTTATAGTTTGGGTAGTAGAGCTTTCCTTTATTATCGTTAAGTACATAGGTTATATCGAGTGAATACCCATTGAGTGCATAGGAGTAATCAGGAGATTCAAAGTATATATCTGGTTTTACCTGGATTTTAAGCATCGCATGGATAGATAGCGCATCGCCTCTTGTGACATCGATAGTATCTATGTAGGGAATAGGATCCTTAAAAAAATCGTCATATATAGTTATGTCAGTAAGAGCTGTCAAACCTGTTAAATCACAGTAATTGTGAAGAAGTATACGCTTTAGCGCGTCTTCGTCTTTGACTGCAAGATACATGAAGTAATCCTTGACTGCCATAGCACCATCGCTTGTGTCTTCTGATTCTATTCCCATGATCTTCTCGATATCACGTTGCCTGATATTGTCTGATCGAAGTACGGGCTTTAGATTCCTTGCTGATATATATAGGTCTGTGTGCTTTATGTCAGGCATAGATGGTAGGTTATTAGCTTTAAGCCTTGTGTTCAAAAAAGGAAGATCAAAGGATGTTCCATTGTATGTGTATATTGCATCGCAACCTTCGATAAAGGATAGAAGTTCCTGTAAGATAAGACTTTCTTCATCGAGACTTTCAGCAAAAAACTGAGTTATGCCAGAACATTTGGCAAGACCGATAAGGTATATACGGTCGCGTTTTTTGCTGAGGCCTGTAGTTTCTATGTCTAAGTATATGCAGTTTTCTTTGATTGTAATCTGCGGTGGCAGATCGTAAGTGATCTTCTTCATGATACTAATTATAGGGTGGGATTTGTTATTAGTCAAGTTCACAAATCGCATAATTCTAAGTGTATGAAGGCAAAATGTTATGGAAATCCGCACGAAAATATGATAGAATTATCATTGATTGGAGTATAATCGGAGGAAACATGTTATCTTTTAGAGGTGGCGTCCATCCCAGAGGTGGAAAAAAGTTATCAAGTGACAATAAGATAGTGAGGCTTCTGCCGACGAAGGATCTTGTATATCCTTTGTCCCAGCATATAGGTGCGCCAGCGACCGCACTTGTCAAGAAGGGCGACAGAGTATTGCAGGGGCAGATGATTGCCAAGGCTGGTGGATTTGTGTCTGCCAATATCCACTCGTCTGTATCGGGTACTGTTAAGAATATCGAGAGCAGGCTTGTGGCAGGCCAGAATAAGGTGTTGTCCATAGTTGTTGAGAATGATGGATTATATGAAAGTGTTGATTATGAGGCTCTTAAGAAGGATGTTAATAGTCTTTCTCCTAAGGAAATCATAGATGCTGTTGCGGAGGCTGGAATAGTTGGTCTTGGCGGCGCAACATTTCCTACTCATGTTAAGCTCTCTGTCAAGGAACCTGACAGCATAGATTATGTGCTTGTTAACGGTGCTGAGTGTGAGCCTTATCTCAATTCTGATTACAGACGTATGATAGAAGAGCCTGAGACTATTGTTAAGGGCTTAGATGCTGTGCTTAGGATATTCCCGAAGGCCAAAGGTATCATAGCGATAGAGGATAATAAGCCTGAAGCTATTAAGGCTATGAAGGCTTGTGTAAGCGGATATGACAGGATAAGTGTTGAGACTGTTAAGACTAAGTATCCTCAGGGTGGTGAGAGATTCCTCATATATGCTTTGACTAAAAGAGAGATTAATTCCAAGATGCTTCCTGCTGATGCAGGCTGCGTGGTTCAGAATGTTGATACAATGCATGCAGTATATGATGCTTTGTACAACGGAAGACCTCTTATAGAGAGACTTGTTACCATAACAGGAGAGACTGTTAATAAGCCTCAGGTTTACAGTGTACTTCTCGGAACTGACCTTTCGGAACTTGTTGATGCATCTGAAGGCTTTAATTGTGAGCCAGGTAAGATAATATGCGGCGGTCCTATGATGGGTATAGCCATGGCAGATTATCATGTGCCTGTAGCTAAGGGTGTATCTGCTCTTCTTGCTCTTAAGGAGGATGAAGTTCCTGAAGAAGAGAGCGCATGTATAAGATGTGGAAGGTGTGCAGAAGTATGTCCGGGACATGTGCAACCTTTTAAGCTTGCGGAGTTAGCAAGAAAGAACATGATGGATGAATTCGTTCAGAATAACGGTCTTGAGTGTTGTGAATGTGGCTGTTGCTCTTATATATGTCCTGCGAAGA
The DNA here is from genome assembly GCA_003520145.1 of Eubacterium sp. Classification (GTDB taxonomy): domain Bacteria; phylum Bacillota; class Clostridia; order Lachnospirales; family Lachnospiraceae; genus UBA9775. Next base: position 22,794 of record DOVJ01000220.1, on the reverse strand, counting down.
GACCGCTTACTCATAGGATCAAAACTATGAGAAAAACAGCTCTTGCTGCTAAGAAGAAGTAGATAAGAAGGTGGAATTATGAGTAGTTTGAAAAGGGTGTCATCAGCACCCCATATAAGAGATAATACATCTACATCGGATATCATGTTTGATGTGTTGATGGCACTTATGCCGGCAACGATATTCGGTATATATAATTTCGGATACAGAGCTTTGATAGTTGTTCTTGTATCTGTTTTGACATGCGTTGCTTCTGAGGCGATGTATGAATACTTTACGAAGAAGAAGATAACTGTTGGCGATTATAGTGCTGCGGTTACAGGTTTGCTTCTCGGCCTTAATCTTGTGCACACGATTAATATAGGCTTTGTAATCATTGGCGCTATGTTTGCCATAATCGTTGTGAAGCAGCTGTATGGTGGCTTGGGACATAACTTTATGAATCCTGCACTTGCTGCAAGGTGCTTCATGGTTGTGTCATTTGCAGGACCTATGACGAACTTTGTGTATGATGGTGTATCAAGCGCTACACCTCTTACAGCACTTAAGAATGGCGAAGAATATGATGTCATGAGGATGTTTCTTGGAACAACAGGTGGTACGATAGGAGAGACTTCTGCACTTGCACTTTTGCTTGGCGGATTATATCTTATCGTTAAGAAAATCATAGATTTCAGAATTCCTTTTTTCTATATAGCTTCGCTTGTTGTATTTGTGATCATATTTGGTGATAAAGGATTTGATCCTCAGTATATTCTCGGCCATATATGCGGCGGTGGTCTCATGATCGGAGCCTTCTTCATGGCAACTGATTATGTCACTTCACCGATATCAAAAAGAGGCAGAGTGGTATATGGTATACTTTTAGGTGTACTTACAGCCATATTCAGAATCTATGGAAAGAGCGCTGAGGGAGTGTCTTTTGCAATCATATTCTGTAACCTCTTGGTTCCGATCATAGACAAGTTCTGTGTTCCGAGAGCATTTGGAGCAAAGTCTTTGAAGAAGGAGGCTAAGTGATGAAGAAGGATATTAAGGATATATTTGTCTTATTTCTTATTACTGTAGTTGCAGGCTGTCTTCTTGGCTTTGTAAACAATATCACCAAAGAGCCTATTAAGCGTCAGCATGAGGAAGCGAAGAATAAGGCTTATAAGGCTGTCATGCCTGATGCAGATCGCTTTGAAGAGATGGATGCTAATTATAAGCTCATGCTTGAGGGCAGTGATTATTATGAAACCTGTTCTGTCGATTCTGTTATTAAGGCGTATAAGAATGATGAATTGCTTGGATATCTTATAACTATAACTGATAATGAAGGTTATGGCGGAGATATCACTTTGGTAAGCGCTATCAAGTCCGACGGAACGATCAACGGAATCTCGATATTGACTATCAACGAAACAGCAGGTCTTGGTATGAACGCGAAGAAGCCTGAATTCTATGAGCAGTTTGCGGGACGCAAGGTTGATAAGTTTGTATATACTAAGTCTGGTGCCACTAAGGATTCCGAGATTGACGCTATATCGTCGGCAACTATTACTACCAACGCAGTGACTAATGCGGTCAATGCATCTATAGTTGCATATGACTACATCAAGATTGCGTCACTTCCGGATGTGAATGGAGGTGCAAACTGATGAACAAATGTTTCGAAAGAATCTACAATGGTGTTATCAAGGAGAATCCTACACTGGTCCTTACACTAGGCATGTGTCCTACACTTGCTGTAACGACATCGGCAACTAATGGTCTGGGCATGGGACTTGCCTCTACAGTGGTTTTGGCTTTATCTAACCTCTTTATATCACTTCTTCGCAAGGTGATACCGGGAAGAGTCAGAATACCTGCATATATCGTTATCGTAGCTACATTTGTTACTATGATACAGTTCCTGCTTGAGGCTTATGTGCCATCGGTATATACGGCACTTGGTATATATATACCGCTTATAGTTGTAAACTGTATAATTCTTGGACGTGCAGAGAGCTATGCGTCTAAGAATCCGCCGGTTTTGTCATTCTTTGACGGACTTGGTATGGGACTTGGATTTACACTTGCGATAACCATACTTGGCGGCTTAAGAGAACTTATCGGTGCCGGAACAGTATTCGAGCATGGTATTGGACTTGATAAGATAGGATTTACTCCTGTTTCTATATTCGTACTTGCACCGGGAGCTTTCTTCATGCTTGCTGCCATGATTGCGATACGTAATGCGGCATTTATGTCTAAGGGTAAGAAGGTGCCTGAAAGCGGCTGTATGCAGGATTGCTCAAAGTGTTCTTCTAAGTGCGAGAAGGCAGAATCTGTAAAGGAGGGAATGTGATATGAGTGGAATAATATTCATCATGATAACAGCCGCACTTATCAATAACGTTGTATTGAGTCAGTTCCTCGGCTTGTGTCCTTTCCTTGGAGTTTCTAAAAAGAGCAGTTCGGCACTTGGTATGGGTGTGGCCGTAACATTTGTTATAACCATATCATCATTGATTGCGAGCCTCATATACAAGTTCCTTCTTATGCCGCTTGATCTGACATATCTGAACACGATCGTATTTATACTTGTTATAGCTGCACTTGTGCAGTTTTCGGAACTTGTGATCAAGAAGTATTCGCCTAAGCTCTATGATGCGCTGGGCGTGTATCTGCCGCTTATAACTACTAACTGTGCGGTTCTTGGTGTGGTTCTTCTCAATGTGCAGAATAGTTACAATATCCTTGAGTCCGTTGCTAACGGTTTTGCGACATCTGTAGGATTTACCCTTGCTATATGCATACTTGCGGGTATAAGAGAGAGAATAGATGAGAGTGAAGTACCTCTTCCTTTTAGAGGCATGCCTATAGTTATGATCACTGCAGGTCTCATGAGTATAGCTTTTATCGGCTTTGCAGGACTTAGATAGGAAGGTATGATATGGAAGATATATTATTGACGATATTGATCATGGGTGTTTTAGGAGCACTCATAGGTATATTCCTCATAGCCGCTGGTAAGAAGTTTGCTGTTCATGAGGATGAAAAGGTTCTTAAGATAAGGGAAGCGCTTCCCGGCAATAATTGCGGTGGTTGTGGATTCGCAGGCTGTGATGCTCTTGCTAAGGCGATAGCCGCTGGTGAAGCACCGGTTAATGCCTGCCCTGTGGGCGGTGCGAAGGTAGCTAAAGAAGTTGGCGCAATACTTGGTGTGAGTGCAGGAGAAAGTGTTCGAAAGATAGCATTTGTCAAGTGTTCTGGAGATTGTGAGAAGTCTCCTAAGACTTATCAGTATGTAGGCGAAGCATCATGCACGCTTGTCAACAATATGCCTGGTGGCGGTGATAAGGCCTGTACATACGGATGTCTGGGCTATGGCAGCTGTGTGAAGGTCTGCGAATATGACGCTATTCATATTGTTGATGGAATAGCAGTTGTAGATGAGGATAAGTGTGTGGCGTGCGGCATGTGCGCTAAGGCATGTCCAAGGCATCTTATCGAGATAATTCCGGCTACTGCTGATATAAGGGTGGCATGTAATTCGCTTGATAAGGGAATCGATGTTAAGAAGGCCTGCAGTGCTGGCTGTATAGGCTGTTCTATGTGTGAGAGGATATGTCCTGTGGACGCTATCAAAGTAGAGAATAATCTTGCGAAGATCGACTATGATGTATGCGCAGGCTGTGCGGCGTGCGCAAGAAAGTGTCCTTCGAAGATCATCAAAGTAAAGGATTGAATATGATATCATACATAAAAGGCATATATGCAGACGATGAAGAAAACCTTATAATTGTCGATTGTCATGATATAGGTTACGAGGTTCATATAGCAGATTCAAAGAAGCCTCTTTTGGGACATGTGGGAGATGAGATCATGATCTATACCTACATGGATATTAAGGAAAATGATGTGGCTATCTATGGTTTTACGTCCAAAGAAGAAAGAGAGCTATTCAAGCTTCTAATCACTGTCTCAACCATAGGCGCTTCTACTGCAATCGGGATCTTAGGCTTTTGTGATGTGCCGACGTTGTGCCTGTATATATCGACATCCGATGTTAAGGCTTTATCCAAGGCTCCTAAGCTTGGTACTAAGAAAGCAGAGAGAATCGTGACAGAGCTCAAGAATAAGGTCTGTGATATACATTATGTGCCTGTTGATATTAAGACTTCATCTTCTGAGGTGGATGATGCAGTAGAAGCTCTTATGAGCCTCGGATATCAAAGAAGTGATATCATGCTTGCTATATCAGCAACCGATGATTTAGAAGGTCTTGACAGTGGCAAGATCATGAAGAAGCTTCTTAAGAAGCTTATTTGATAAGGGATTTGTATGGAGAAAAGGATAATAACAACTGAATATACAGAAGAGGATGCATCTCTAGAGCAGGGACTAAGACCACTTCTTTTGTCTGATTATATAGGTCAGGAAAAGTTAAAGTCCAATCTAAAGATATATATCAAGGCTGCACTTGATCGTGGTGAGAATCTGGATCACACCTTGTTCTTCGGACCTCCAGGTCTTGGTAAGACAACTCTTGCCAATATAATAGCTAACGAGATGAAGGTTCATATCAAGGTCACATCAGGGCCTGCCATAGAGACACCTGGTGAACTTGCAGCAATACTTAATTCACTTGATGATGGAGATGTGCTTTTTATCGATGAGATACACAGACTTGGAAAACAGGTAGAGGAGGTTCTGTATCCTGCTATGGAGGATTATGCCATAGATATAGTGATAGGTAAGGGACCGTCTGCTAAGTCGGTGAGACTTGATCTTCCGCGCTTTACTTTAGTTTCGGCAACTACACGGGCAGGACTTCTTAGCGCACCCTTAAGAGACCGTTTTGGAATCATAAGCAAGCTTGAGTATTATACGACAGAAGAGCTATCTAAGATAGTCATAAGATCGGCAGCGCTTCTCAATATAAGCATAGATACTGAGGGCGCTATGGAGATTGCAAGACGTTCACGTGGCACACCAAGACTTGCTAACAGGCTTCTTAAGCGTGTCAGGGATTTTGCACAGGTAAAGTATGATGGTGCTATAACGCGTGATGTAGCTTCGTATGCACTTGATCATCTTGATGTGGACAGACATGGTCTTGATAAGAATGACCGTGAGATGCTTGATATAATAATCAATAAGTATAATGGCGGCCCGGTTGGCACGAATGCCATAGCTGCGGCTATGGGAGAAGATGCTGGCACTATAGAGGATATGTATGAACCGTATCTGGTTCAGAATGGTTTTATAAATCGTACACCGAGAGGCCGTGTAGCTACAGATCTTGCCAAGGAAGTCATACCCCGCCCTTGAAAGTGGCTTTGCTTGACACAGATTGTATATTGTGCGATAATAAACATAAGAATTCATTAATCCTAATACCTATGGAGGTTACTTATGAGCGTAGTGAGTGTTGTTATAGATGGTTCAGTTATAAAACTCAGTTCCGGTGATGATGAGGAATATATACAGAAGGTTGCATCATACATCAACGGTAAGATATCAGAATGCAAGACATCCCCGTCTTTTAAGAAGCAAACCAGGGATATGCAGGATATGATAATCAAGCTTAATATTGCAGATGATTATCTTAAAGCAAAGAAGAGAGTTGAAGAGTTAGAAGCTGAACTTAGTGCTAAGAACGATGAGATATATAATCTCAGACATGATACTATAGCACTTCAGATTAAGGCTGATGCTGCTAACGCAGAGATAGATACTCTTAAGAGTGAAGTAAACCGTTATCAGAAGAATGTTGTTAAGCTTGAAACAGAACTTAACGGAAGCAAGAAGTGATATGTATGAATAGAACTGATAAAGTTGAGCTTCTTGCTCCGTGTGGTTCATATGACTGTGTGCGTGCCGCTGTATCTGCTGGCGCAGACGCAGTTTATCTTAGTGGCACAAGCTTCGGAGCAAGAGCTTATGCTAAGAACTTTAGTGATGAAGAATTAATAGATACCATAGGATTTGCACATCTTTATGGTGTTAAAGTCTACCTTACTGTCAATACCCTTATGAAGAATAAGGAGATTGACAGCTTGTTTTCTTATATTCTTCCGTTATATGAAGCAGGACTGGACGCAGTCATCGTTCAGGATATAGGTGTATTTGATTATCTACATAAGAATTTCCCTGATTTGGATATACATATAAGTACTCAGGTATCGACCTCTGGAAGATACGGAGCTTCTTTTTTTAAGGAGCATGGTGCAAAGCGTATAGTAACTGCCAGAGAGCTGTCTCTTGATGAGATAAAGGATATACATGACAATGTTGATATAGAAATCGAAAGCTTTGTGCATGGTGCTTTGTGCTACTGTTATTCGGGACAGTGTCTTCTTAGCAGTTTCATAGGTGAAAGAAGCGGTAATCGAGGGCGTTGTGCTCAGGCGTGCAGACTTCTGTATCTTAAGGAGGGGAAGAAGGATTATCTTCTTAGTCTCAAGGATATGTGTACACTATCCATATTGCCTGAGATATTAGATGCCGGAGTGTATTCCCTCAAGATAGAGGGGCGCATGAAGAATGCAGAATATGTGGCAGGCGTAGTATCGATATATCGAAAGTATGTAGATATGTATCTTGAGGACCGTGCGCATTATCATGTTGATGATGAAGATGTTATAAAGCTCATGGACCTATTTAACAGAGGCGGTTTTTGTGAAGGGTATTATAAGGATAATTATCCTAAGGATATGCTCACGCATAAGAAGCCTAATCATGAAGGTGTGGCTGTTGCTACCTGTGTTAACAGGTTGAAGAATGAGATCACAGTTAAGGCTGATTTGCCTATCAACAAGGGGGATGTTGTTGAGTATGGCGATAAGTATGATCATACATTCAGTGAAAGCAAGAAAAAAGGCGATATCATAAAGCTTAAGGTTACTCGTGAGTGTAGATGTAAAGCTGGCGATAAGATATACAGGATAAGGAATAACAGCCTCTACGAGGAACTTGATAAGGATTATATAAGTGCAGTTAAGAAACTTGATATAAGCTTTAAACTGAAGGCTATAGTTGGTGAAGTGCTTGAACTTACTGCTGATTGTCTTGGATACAGTGTGGTGATAAGTGGCGATACAGTGGAGAGGGCAGAAAGCGCACCGGTTAGTGCGTCACGTGTTGAGACCCAGTTATCAAAGCTTGGAGATACGCCATATAAGCTTGTTTCATGCGATATAGATATATCTGAGGATGCATTTATCAGTATGGGTGTTCTTAATTCCCTAAGGCGCAGTGTTATCACACTCTTAGAAGAGAAGATGAAGAATTCTATGAATCGAGAGAGTGTGGAACAAAGCTATGTTATGAGGCGGGATGCTTCAGATAGTGCAGCACTTGCAGATATGGAGCAAGTCAGGTATTCGGTTCTTTTTGAGAATGGAACTGATTATATGGCTTCGTTATCTGAGACTTTAGTTACAAGAATATATCTGGAAGATCCTACGATAAGTGATGATAGTTTGGCAAAACTAAGAGAAACCAAAGAAGTTTATTATGCTTTTCCTGTCGTGTTCAGAAAGAGTTTCATGGATTCTCTTGGGGAAAAGGATCTTAGCCGGTTTGATGGATTCTTGATCAGGAGCATGGAGGAATATGCTTATATTAAGGCGAGCGAAAGTCTTAAGGATAAAGCGGTCATATGCGATGCGACTATACCGTGCTTCAACGATTATACCAAGTTATTCTTAAGAAGTCTCGGTCTGTCGACAACAGCGTCTTATGAACTGTGCAGGGAAGAGCTTCTTGACAAGATCATGGACGATGAGATGGTTGTTTATGGACATATACCAATGATGGTGAGCGCAAGACCGATAGGTGAAGCGATCAGTGGTGACATCACCGATAGGAAAAATGAAACATATCACTATGTCAATGATTTTGCTCATAATCAGAATCGCATATACAGCGCAAGACCTCTGTATGTGCGAGAAAGTGGTTTTTTGAGGCAGCGTATAGTTATGACTGCACATGAGACCATGTCTTTGAGAATGATACTTGATTGTCTTCAAACAGGAAAGAGTACAGACCGTGCCTGTACATATGGTCATTATATCAAGGGAGTTATGTGATGACTTTTGTGATTATATCCAGATATATATTAGCGATCATCGCTATCATATATATCATTACACTTGGATTTGAATTATATAAAAAAGATACAAGGGGATATGCCAAAGTGAATCTTGCCTGTCCTATTCTCTTTATGATAGTGGGGGAAAGTGCGATTTTTGCTTCGCGCAGGGATTGGTTGATTGTAACTTTGGGCCTGATAGTAGTTGTTATTATGACTGTTACTGATATAGTGATCAGGAAGCTTTATCATGATTCGTGCGAATTCATATACAGGGTAATCATATTCCTTATAGCTGTTTCGCTTGTTCAGATGGGGGCTTTGTCTGCGAGTTTGTACAGAAAGCAGGCTGTATTTGCTGTGATGGGTATGCTCATCATGACTTTGCTGCCACTTTTTATAAAGCTTCTTAAGGGTAAGAATTATGTTGATATAGTATGTATGATCATAGGAACTTTTTTACTTCTCTATATGGTCATAAGAGGTGATTCAGCCTATGGAGCGAGGATTTATCTCAGCTTTTTTGGTATATCCTTTCAGCCTTTTGAACTTGTGAAGATAGCTTTTGTGGTATTTAATTCGCATGTTCTGACCAAGAAGGACAAAAAGTGGCTTATCATCAGTGCTGTTGAATATGTTATTCTGTCGATACTTCTTGTGTTGGCGAACGACTTTGGCTCGATTCTTATACTTAGTGCGGTATACGTTCTTATGATATATATGGTATATCACAAGAGAATAATAATAATAGGCTCTTTGGCTACGATTGTTATGGCAGCTTTTGTGCTATATTCGAAGGTTGCACACTTCAGAACAAGAGTTACAGCACTTGTTGATCCTATAGGGCATATCGATGATGAAGGATATCAGTTGTCCCAGTCGATATTCTCGATTGCGAATGGCGGGCTTTTTGGTACCGGCCTTACAAGAGGGCTCCCAAGGGCGATACCTCTTGTTGAGATGGATTTTATGTTTTCTGCTGTTTGTGAAGAACTTGGGCTTATAGTAGCATTTGCACTTATAATGGCGTCGCTTGCGCTTTTTTGTCATCTCATGAATCTTTGTATGAGTGCAAGTGTTGGGGATAACAGTTCGAGATTATCTATCGGTGCGATAGCGTGCCTTGTGATATTCCAGAATTTCCTGACTATAGGAGGTGCCTCAAGATTTATACCTTCTACAGGCGTGGTATTGCCGTTTGTCAGCTATGGCGGAAGTTCATTCATCGGATGTTCTATGCTTTTTGCGGCTGTATTTGCTATCATAAGATACGGAAGAAGGGGTATATATGTCGCCAAAAGATGAAAGTGTAAAAATGATAAAGAAGACAGTTCTGATCATATATGCAGTCATGGCTGTATGGATATTGTATATAGCTTTCCTGTACGGAAAAAAGTATGAGGGAAGTACCTACAATAAGAGGATTGCTTTAAGAGAAGATTATATAGATAAGGGTGAGATAAGGATGAGCGGCGGTATGGTTTCCGGGTGTGAAGAGGCGGTTTTATCTGTTGAGCGTTCGAATCTTTCATACCTTCTATATACGCCTTTTAACGAGTGGAGTCTCATCAGGAATTATATATTTGGAAAAAAGAGTAAGGGTGCTGATGTTGTTATCACGCTTGATGGCGATTATTGCAGAGCGATCAAAGAACGCATAGGAGATGAGACTGCGTTCTTTGATATACTTGTTACGGATGTAAAGAGTGGTGCTATAAGGTGCTATATGAGTGGTGAGGATTCTGCAAAGCTTGATGAAGGCTTTGAGGAAAGCACTATATATAAGCGTCATAAGGAGATATCATATATCGCAGATAAGGGAGAATTCAGACCTCTTTATATAATCGAGGAGGTTAAGTACAATGGCAGGAATCTTTTTGAACATCAAAAAGATGATAAGCTTGATATATGCTCTGAGGAAGAGGCAGAATTGCTTAAGGATTCACTTTTAGTAGATACTCTTGGTGATAAGAAGATCAGATATAAGATATATGATGACGGTATATCAGCTTATTCGAATATACAGGACAGATCAGTTGCTGTCACTATCATAGTGCATGATGATAAAAAAGATGATATAATAGAATCATATATGCAAAAGGTTGCTAAGGATGTGTTGGAGGTATATGCTCATGAGACGAGAGAGATTTAAGATGGAGAGAGAGGGTCTTGTTCAGGTCGGTGATATAGTTCCTATAACAGAAGGTGTTCTTCCTCTGTCTTTTTATTATACTGCTGAGCCTGCAATTGCCATGTCCGGTAATTATGAATATGGAAACAGGATTAAGTCCAAAGAGGGGAAAGTCTGTGAAATAGAAAAAAATGACAGAGGCTTTTACCTTGTCATCGAATTTGAGGAATAAAAAAATGCGGGTGGTGGGACTTGAACCCACACGATGTTGCCACCGGCAGATTTTGAGTCTGCTGCGTCTGCCATTCCGCCACACCCGCAAGCGAGTTAATCATAACATTTTTGATGGTGCATGTCAATAGTTTTTTACGAAAAATTTGGTATTTTTATGAAATGTAGTGAGACAGAAGCTTTGATGGAAACATATCTGGATGGTGGTCTGGATTATAAAGAACTTGAGGATTTTATAGATCATATAGATAGTTGCGATATCTGTAAGGATGATCTGGAGATGAGATATATCATAAAGTATGGTTTATCCGATGAAGAAGATAAGCTGAATGGAAACTATGATTTTATCAGTCATTTTAAGATGAATCTTGAGGATTCGAGACACGAGATAGATGATCATAAGAAGAATACATTCTACAGGATACTTGTTTTGTTGGGTGTGAATTCGATCATGATAATAACTCTGATAATCATGATTATGAAGAGGTGGCTATGGATAAGTTGTTACTAATAGATGGAAACAGTATATTGAACAGGGCTTACTTTGCGATCCCTGATATGACCAATGCTGATGGAGAGCATACGAATGCGGTATATGGCTTTATAAACATACTTTTGAAGACTCTTGAAGAGGAAAAGTGTAATCATGTGGTAGTTGCTTTTGATCTGCATGAGAAGACTTTCAGACATGAGTTTTTCAGTGAATATAAGGCTGGAAGAAGGCCTGCGGAGGAAAACTTTGTAAGTCAGATCCCTATGATCAAGTCTGTGCTTTCACATATGGGGATAACTATAGTTACTAAGCCGAGATTTGAGGCTGACGATATACTTGGTACTCTGGCAGTTCGAGGTGAAGCGCAGGGGATGGATGTTGTCATACTCTCTGGTGACAGAGATCTACTGCAGATGGCCAGCGACAGGATCAAGATCCGTATGCCTAAGACTAAGGGCGGTGCAAGGGAAGTTGACTGTTATTATGCTGAGGATGTACTTAGAGAAAAAGGCTTAACACCTGATGTGTTCATACATCAGAAGGCTCTTATGGGTGATTCATCAGATAACATCAAGGGTGCGCCGGGAATAGGTGAGAAGACAGCTCTTAAGCTTCTTACAGAATACAAGAGTATCGATGGCATCTATGAGCATATAGATGAATTAAAAGGTAAGGTTAAGGATTCTCTTACTGAGAATAAGCAGGCTGTGTATGATGCTTTATTTCTCGTTACTATTAAGCGTGACGTCGATCTGGACGTGAAGATAGAAGACTGTGCGGTTGACAGTATATTTACAAGTGAATTCTATGCTGATTGTGTAAAGTATAACTTTAAGTCATTTATGGGAAGATTTGACAGTACTTCTTTGGAGGCTAGTAATTCCCATGTGGAACTTGAAAGCAAGGTCGTAGAGAATGCTTTCTTTACACCTTCAGAGGGTATATATGGTGTGGAACTTTTTTTGGATTCCGAGGGTAATCAAGAAGCTTATATATGCAAGGGCGAAGAGATCATTCATGTGGCAGGTAACTGCATGTTAGAGGCGATTCTTGATGATATGGCGCATAATCCGAAGATTACGATGTCCTTCTATGATCTTAAGAGTCAGCTTAAGACCTGTTATGTTAAGGGACCTTCTGTTTATGATATAAGACTTGCAGCTTATCTTGTGAATCCTCTTGACGATAAGATGACTTCTGCTGATATCGCCAGTTCATATCTTAATATGGGACTTCCTATAGGAAAGGAAGCTAATATTCACCTTAACAATGCTTATGTAGCATGTCATGCATATGATGCTGTATATGATAAGCTTAAGAGCCTTAATATGTATGACCTCTATAAAGATATGGAGTTTCCTCTTCTTTATGTTCTCTACGATATGGAGAAGGAGGGAATCGGCGTTGATAAGTCCATACTTGAGGAGCATTGTGAAAAACTCCTCGAGGGAATAAAGGATCTTGAGAAGGATGTATATGAGCTTGCTGGTGAAGAGTTCAACATCAATTCAACTAAGGCATTAGGTGAGATACTCTTTGAAAAGCTTGGTTTACCTAATGGTAAGAAGACTAAGACAGGATATTCCACAAGTGCTGATGTACTTGAAAAGATAAGAGGTGAGCATCCGATTGTTCCGAAGATACTTGATTACAGAACTCTTTTTAAGCTATACTCTACTTATGCTTCGGGACTTATAGATTATGTAGGGGAGGATTCCAGAATCCATACCACCTTCAATCAGACTATAACTGCTACAGGAAGAATAAGTTCAACGGAGCCTAACCTTCAGAATATCCCTGTGAGGATGGAGCTTGGACGTATGATCAGAAAAGCTTTCGTTGCAAGAGAAGGATATACCTTCGTCGATGCGGATTATTCTCAGATAGAACTTAGGATACTTGCTCATATGTCAGGTGATGCAGCACTTATAGAAGCTTATAACAGTGCCCAGGATATACACAGTATAACTGCCTCGCAGGTATTTGGTGTGCCTCTTTCGGAAGTTACCGATCATATGCGTAGAAGCGCTAAGGCGGTCAACTTCGGTATTATTTACGGTATAAGTGCATTCGGTCTCGGAGAGGATCTTGGCATCTCAAGGTCTACCGCAAAGGAATATATAGATAATTACTTCAAAACATTTCCGGGGATTAAGGCTTACCTTGATAAGACAGTCGAGGATGCGAGAGAGAATGGTTTTGTGACTACTATCTACGGCAGGCGCAGACCTCTTCCTGATATCAAGGCTTCAAACTTCATGGTCAGAAGCTTCAACGAGAGAGTTGCCATGAATTCACCTATACAGGGAACTGCTGCGGATATCATGAAGATCGCTATGATCAATGTCAGTGAAAGACTGAAAAAAGAAGGCCTTGACGCGAAGATAATCCTTCAGATTCACGATGAGATCATGATCGAGGCGCGTGATGAAGAGGTAGATAAGGTTATGGAAGTCCTCACTTATGAGATGGAGCATGCAGCCAAGCTTAAGGTTGCTCTCTTAGTAAGTGCAAATTCTGCTAAGGATTGGTTTTCGGTAAAATGATGAAGATATATGGGATAACGGGCGGCGTAGGCTGCGGCAAATCGGCTGTTTTAGAATACTTGAGAAAAAAGCACAAAGCTTATGTAGTGCAGGCAGACGAAGTTGGTCATGAGCTTATGAAGAAGGGTGGAAAAGCATACGAAAAACTCTATGAGCTTATCGGTGATTCTCTTCTTGATAAGGAGGGGGAGATAGATAAAGGATACCTTGCTTCTTTGATATTCTCTTCTAAGAATAAACAAATAGCGGTCAATTCTATAGTGCATCCTCTTGTTAAGGACCGCATAATAGATATGATCAATCAAAGATTCATAGCCGGTGACTGCGAGGTGTTTGTCATGGAGGCTGCTTTGTTACTTGAGGCCAGATATGATGTTTTGTGCGATGAGGTCTGGTATGTGTATGCAGATGAAGAAGTTAGGCGTGAGAGACTTAAAAGAACAAGGGGTTACAGCGATGAGAAGATAGATTCCATCATGAAAAGCCAGCTGCCTGAGGATGTATTCAGAGAGCGCTGTGACTTCGTTCTGGATAACAGTGGGACTTTAGAAGAGCTTTATGCAAAGATAGATTCAAGATTGGTGATGAAGAATGCTTGATAAGATACTTGGTGATCAGAAAAGATTCATAAATGACAATGCGTTGTTCATAGTTGTGTTTGTGGCTATGTCAATCATATCTGAACTGGTGGTGTTCGATTATCATATCGAGGTATCCATAGTGTTTTCTTTGTGTGCCATGGTTATGATATTGAACATCATATTGCTGAGTGTTGATTACTGGAAAAATCTGACCTTGCTGCGATTTGTCAAGATAGTTCCTTACTTTTTGGGATTATTTTTTGCGTGCTGTGTGCCTATAGATCCGATGATATTCTTCGTATTTGCCATGACAGGTATGATATATACATATCAGATGTATATGTGTTATGATTACAGTGAGTATTATCCGAAGTATATCCTTAACATCCTAAATCTTGCGGTTGCTGTGGTTGCTCATATTGTGCGTGCGCATATATATGGTGCGTACAGTCAGCAGTGGTTATATATAGTGATAGATGTGATCTATGCATCGTTGTGCTTCAGAATGTACAGAAATAACGTACTTGGCATCACTCTTTATGAGAAGAGGCTTCGTTCTAAGGACGATATGATCGACAGAATGCGTCATGAATACAATAACCTTGCTTTTGTTCAGAACCGTCTGGTGTCACTCAATGAACAGCTTAACGATCAGAAGATAGAGAAGGAAAAGCTCTATGAGAAGATTAAGAAAACAGCTGATGAAAACTGGCTTCAGTATACCATCAACAAGTATATAACAGGAACGCTTGACGCAAATCAGATTATACATTATACTACTGAGAGTATCAAAGAGGCGATGTCTGTTTCTTTTTGCTGTGTGAGTCTTAATTATGAATTCAGTGACAGCAATACGATTCCTTACAGCATGGATGATTATATCGGTAAGAGCTTCAAGGCGGAATTCAAGAGTAAGGTTCTAGAAGATGAACTTGTAAGCAAGGAGTTCGACGATAAGGGCATGATAGTTGTGAACAGAGTTGGACGTGAGGATTGGCCTTATCTGTTTAATTATGGAATAGGTTCTGTGCTCTTTATAAAGCTCAAGGACGATATGGGATTATTTGCTGTCGGTATGACTAACTTTGACTGTTTTACAGACAACACATACTTCTATGAAAATGTTGTGTCTCAGCTTGACACAGTGCTTATGAATGCACAGCTTTATAAGCGTCTTGACGATATGGTCAAACATGACGGTTTAAGTAAGATATATAATCGTCGTTACTTAAGTACTGAGCTTCAGTCTGTTCTTGACAATATCGATAAGTATGATAACTTCGCTGTTGCTATTATGGATATAGATGATTTCAAGAAGGTCAATGATACATATGGTCATGTGTTCGGAGACAGGGTTATAGTTACCTGTGCTTCTTTGGCTGACAGGCTAAGCAAGAAGGATGATATCATCGTAGCGAGGTATGGTGGAGAGGAATTCGCTATTGTATTCAAGAATAAGGAGCCGGAGTTTGTAAGAGAGAGCATGGAAAAACTCCAGAGAGACATCAAGGAATATGAGATCTATAACGAAGAGATAGACCGCATGGTTGACTTCGATGTAAGTATAGGTGTTGCTATGTATCCAGAGATAGAGGATTATAAGAATATCCTCATATATGCAGACAGAGCTTTGTATGAATCTAAGAAAAACGGAAAAGGCAGGATGACGTATTATCATGAGAATAATTAATCTTGCAAGTGGAAGCAGTGGCAATTCGACGCTTATAATCGAAAAGGATACAAAGATACTCATAGATGCCGGCATAAGCAGAAAGAGGATTGAAGGACACCTAAGTGAGCTTGGTCTTGCGATGGAGGATATAGATGCTGTTTTGATCACACATGAACATGCGGATCATATAGCAGGGCTTGGCGTGGTATTAAGAAAAGACTTTATCCCTGTATATGCGACCTTGCCGACTATCAAGGCGATGTTAGCCAAGAAGACTCTTGGTAAGGTGGAGCAGTCACTGTTTAATCCGATAGAGCCATATAAGGAATATGCCATAGGAGACGTTATCATATATCCGGTTTCAGTGTATCATGATGCGGTGGGGCCAGTTGCTTATATAATCAAAGCAGAGAGAAAATCGGGAAGACGAGCTATCGGTGTTCTGACTGATACGGGGCGCTATGATGAGCGGATGGTCGAAGCATTTGCACAAGTGGATGAGATACTTATAGAGACCAATCATGATATCAACATGCTCCAGGTGGGAAGCTATCCTTATGAGCTTAAGCAGCGTATACTCGGGGATAGGGGGCATCTGTGTAACGAGATGGGTGCGAGATTCGTAGGAGATATACTTTCTGGCGGATTAAGAGGCGTGCTTCTTGGACACCTTAGTAAGGAAAATAATTATCCGCCTCTTGCTATGGCAAGCTTTAAGAATGAGCTTGTTATGAGATATGGAGAGGAAGTATATAACAGACTTGAGGTCAGGCTTACAAAAGAAGATGGAATCACAGAATTAAGAGAGATCTGAAAAAAGGAGATTATTATGAAGAAGACTATTATTACGGTTGTGGGAAGAGACACTGTTGGAATCATAGCAAGAGTATGTACATATCTTGCAGATAACAACATCAACATACTTGATATATCGCAGACTATTGTATCTGACTTCTTTAACATGATGATGATCGTGGATTGTAACAAGACAGATAAGGATTTTGGAATCATAGTTTCCGAACTTGATAAGCTCGGTGAAGAGATAGGTGTTGTCATCAAGTGCCAGCATGAGGATATCTTCAACATGATGCACAGAATATAAGGGGGACATATGATCAATCTGTATGAAGTAAGCGAAACTAATAAGATGATAGGCGAAGAGAATCTGGATGTACGTACCATAACTATGGGCATAAGTCTTCTTGACTGTATAGATTCAAATCTTGATAAGCTTTGTCAGAATATAGAAAACAAGATCATCTCTAAGGCTGGCCGTCTTGTTGAAGTGGGAGATGAGATAGGTGCTGAATACGGCATACCTATAGTGAATAAGCGTATATCTATAACCCCTATAGCTATGGTTGGTTCTGCAGCCTGCAAGAGTCCTGCGGATTATGTGAAGATAGGCCTGACTCTCGATAATGTGGCTAAGAAGCTCGGAGTTAACTTCATAGGCGGTTTTTCGGCTGTTGTCTCTAAGGGCATGACAAGTAGTGATAAGCTCCTCATAGAGTCTATACCTGAGACTCTTGCTAAGACACAGTTCGTATGTTCTTCGGTAAATGTTGGTTCAACCCGTACAGGTATCAACATGGATGCAGTTAAGCTCTTAGGTGAAAAGGTTAAGGAGGCAGCTTATCTTACTCGTGAGAATGATTCGATGGCCTGTGCTAAACTCGTAGTTTTGTGCAACGCTCCTGATGACAATCCTTTTATGGCTGGTGCTTTCCATGGAATAACCGAGGCGGATGCTGTTATCAATGTTGGTGTATCAGGTCCTGGAGTTGTTGCCGCTGCACTCAAAAACTGCAGAGGTAAGGATTTTGAGGAATTATGTGAGACTGTTAAGAAGACTGCTTTTAAGATAACAAGAGTAGGTCAGCTTGTTGCTAAGGAAGCTTCTAAGAAGCTTGATATACCTTTTGGTATCATAGATCTGTCGCTTGCACCTACACCTGCTGTTGGTGATTCAGTAGCGCAGATTCTTGAGGAGATAGGACTTGAGAAGGTCGGTGCACCGGGAACTACTGCAGCACTTGCGCTGCTTAACGATCAGGTAAAGAAGGGCGGTGTCATGGCTTCGTCATATGTTGGTGGACTTAGCGGTGCATTTATCCCGGTAAGTGAAGATCAGGGTATGATAGATGCAGTTGTTGCTGGTGCTCTGAATATAGAAAAACTCGAGGCTATGACCTGTGTGTGCTCAGTGGGACTTGATATGATAGCGATTCCTGGTGATGTGAGCGCGACTACAGTATCCGGTATCATAGCTGATGAAGCTGCGATAGGTATGGTTAATCAGAAGACTACGGCTGTAAGAATCATACCTGTGTATGGCAAGAAGGTTGGCGATATGGTTGAATTCGGCGGACTCCTCGGTCATGCGCCGGTTATGGCTGTCAGCAACTTCTCTTGCGAGAGATTCGTGAACAGGGGCGGAAGAATTCCGGCACCTATTCACAGCTTTAAGAATTAAAATTCAAGTCTCGCACCGTGAGACTTGCGCGCCGGATTCAGGTCTCTCGTAATCAGATAGATTTCCTTTCCGAATCCGTGCGCNNACTGCGAGACTTGCGCGCCGGATTCGGTCTGCGCAAGCAGACAAATTTCCTTTCCGAATCCGTGCGCATCCTCGCGGAGCGTTGATTTCAGTCGGAGAATGGACTCCGACTGAAATCATATATTATAGGAGGGCGCTTATAATCGGGAGTGAGCACTGTATGGTTCCTTCGCTGATAAGCGTCCTTATATATCTCGTGGGCGAAGTCGTCGGTTCTTGTTAAAGAAGTGATCGACTTTGCTTCTGCGAGTGTTGTTATGACAGGAAGGCTTGTTTTGCCCTTGATGTCTCTGATACATAGCTGCCCTTTTTGGGTAAATCCGAGTATTCTTATGTACTCTGGATAACTTTCGGATTGGGTTATGCCAAGCAATATACAGCACAAATGGCGCTTGATGGCCTGATATGTTATGTCTTTTGATTTGACACTTGTTATGAGGCTGTCGACATCAGTGTAGTCTGCTTCTTTTCTAAGCTTGTTTTCAAGATATTCATGATATCCTCTTATATTGCGGATGCTGTTGTCATATAGAGCTTTTTTGAGACTGTATAGGGTTATCTCATCAAGATCAGTATCTGCAACGAATCCTTCTTCAGAAGTTATATTGCCTGATATTAGAGCTTGTCTTATAGCCATGGCGCTAGGGTATGGATTATCGATATCCGTACTGTTATAGCCTGCGCCACATCTCTTAACCAGGATAGGAGTCATATCTATCTTAAGGATCCTGATAGCGCGAAGGTATTCTATGGCGAGAGTGTTATTGGGACTTTTGGCCAAACTGCAGTCAAGTCCCAGGCTTTTATAGAATCTTTCTACAGCTGCAGGATAGGACATGCCTTCTTTCAGGAAAGGGGCTATATCTTCTTTGGCGATGTCTGTATCAGCAAGCGACTTAAGCACTGTCAGATTATCATCTTCTGCACCGAATGCAATATGTGTACAGCCAAGCTCCTTAAGAAGACTTATACCGGCCCTTGCAAATCCCTGAGCGCTCTGCAAGGAGCAGGAAGCAGGGAGCATAGCAACAAGATCCACGCCGCCTTCTAGGGCTTTCTTAGCGCGATAATACTTATCATATATGGCAATCTCTCCACGCTGAGTGAAGTCTCCTGACATGATTGCTATGATAGCGCTATCAGGATATGAGCTTTTTATAGTATCGATCATATATGCATGTCCCTTGTGAAAGGGATTATATTCAGCTATTATACCTATCTTGTGCATGGCATCTCCTTATCCGGCGCGCAAGTCTCGCGGTGCGAGACTTGAATTAAATATGTCATCATTATACCATATACTGTCAAACAGTACAACGATTGAAAGGCAATCATTATGAAAGCAAATAAAGATAATTATGAGATCATGACAGGTACTCCGGTTGAAAAACTCATACTTAAGTTTTCTATACCGACTATATTGACGATGCTTGTCAATAACATATATAACCTTGTAGATACCGCTTTTGTTGGAAAACTAGGAACAAGTCAGAGTGGTGCTATAGGCATAGTCTTTGGGTTTATGACTATATTGCAGGCTGTCGGTTTTATGTTTGGTCAGGGTTGTGGCAGCATGATCTCAAGGGCACTTGGCAAAAAGGATATAGAGGCTGCATCTAAGACTGCCAGTACCGGTATATGCATGGCACTTTTGCTGGGCTTTCTCACGAGCATCATATGTTTTATGAATCTGGGACCGCTTATAAGATTGTTAGGAAGTTCTGATACGATATTTCCTTATGCAAGGACTTATATCACATACATACTTATAACTGCGCCACTTAACGTGGCAGGTTTTACGATGAACAACATATTGAGATATGAAGGCAAAGCATTTTACGGAATGATCGGTATGATGTCAGGAGCGATCCTTAATATAGCGGGTGATGCTATACTTATGTTTGGCTTCGGTATGGGAATCGCAGGTGCCGGTCTTTCAACTTCGCTTTCGCAGATTGTGAGCTTCATACTTCTTTTATCGGCTTTCCTTCGCGGCAAGACTTCGTGCAGGTTAGCATTTAAAAATGTATCGATAACCGCAGGGCACATCTATGAGATCGTTGCTACAGGATTCCCAAGTATGCTAAGACAAGGTCTTAACAGTGTTACAGCTATTATGCTCAATACTTACGCTGGAATATATGGAGATGAAGCAATCGCTGCTTTTTCTATCGTCTCTAGGATATTCTTCTTCATATTCGCAATCGCAATAGGCATAGGGCAGGGCTTCCAGCCTGTAAGTGGCTTCAATTACGGTGCAAAGAGATATGACAGAGTCAAGAAGGCTTATCGATTCACCATAATCCTGTCTGAAGTATGTATATTCGTGTTGGGTACTTTGGTCTTTATCTTCGCACCAAAGCTCATATATATGTGCAGGGCTGATATGAAGGTTGTAGAGATAGGCACAAGGGCACTGAGACTTCACTGTATATGCGGGCTTGTTATGCCGTTTTGCATGTCTACTGAGATGCTTTTGCAAAGTACGGGCAAGAAGCTGTCGGCAACTATTTTGTCAGCCTTCAGAGGAGGAATCCTATTCATACCGGCGCTTGTTATCCTGTCCAATGTTCGTGGCTTAAGCGGTATACAGGAAGCTCAGCCACTTGCTTTTTTGCTTGGGCTCATACCTGCGATTTTTTATTCGGTAAGATTTGTTTCTAAAAAAGAACATTGATTTTATATCGGATTTGGAGTATAATAGTCTTTGCCGATGTGCAAAGACTGTACGCGGAGATTTATTTTTACTTTTACTAAGGAGGTTCCGTTATGGGATTTATTGATGAGATTAAGGCTAAGGCTAAGGCTGATAAGAAGACTATCGTATTGCCTGAGTCTATGGACAAGAGAACTTATGAAGCTGCTGAGAAGATTTTGAAGGAAGGTATCGCTAATCTTGTTATTATCGGTACACCAGATGAGATCGCTGCTAATGGTGCCGGCTTTGATATAAGTGGTGCTACAATTGTTGATCCATTCAATGATCCTAATAAGCAGAAGTATATAGACAAGTTTATCGAGCTTCGTGCTAAGTCATATGAGAAGAAGGGCGTTACTCTTACAGAGGATATGGCAAGAGAGCAGATCGAGAAGGATTACATGTTCTATGCATGTCTTATGTGTAAGTGTGGAGATGCTGATGGTGCTGTTTCAGGTGCATGCCACTCTACAGCTAATACTATCCGTCCGGCTCTTCAGCTTCTTAAGTGTAAGCCGGGTATAAAGAGTGCTTCAGGCTTCTTCCTTATGGAAGTTCCAGGCAGCAAGTACGGCGAGAATGGTGTATTTGTATTCGCTGACTGTGCTGTACAGATTCATCCGGACAGCGAGGCACTTGCTGAGATTGCTGCTCTTTCTGCAGAGAGTTTCGAAACATTTACAGGCAAGGATGCTAAGGTTGCTATGCTTTCATTCTCTACAAAGGGAAGTGCTAAGGATGACGATGTAACTAAGGTTGCTGACGCTGTTAACATCGCTAAGGAGAAGTTCCCAGAGCTTACTGTTGATGGTGAGCTTCAGCTTGATGCAGCTTTGGATGCTACAGTAGGTAAGCTTAAGGCACCTGATTCTAAGGTCGCTGGTAACGCTAACGTACTTGTATTCCCATCACTTGAGGCTGGTAATATCGGCTATAAGCTTGTTCAGAGACTTGCAGGCGCTAATGCTTATGGTCCTGTTCTTCAGGGTCTTGCTATGCCTGTTAACGATCTTTCAAGAGGATGTTATGCAGACGATATCGTAGGAACTGTTGCACTTACAGCTGTTCAGGCTCAGAAGGCAGCACAGTAATCGGAGGTTTTGTTAAAGTATGAAGATATTAGTATTAAATTGTGGTAGTTCATCACTTAAGTATCAGCTCATCGATATGCAGGATGAGAGTGTTATAGCAAAGGGTCTTGTAGAGAGAATCGGTATAGAAGGTTCTGTTCTTACTCACAAGCCAACAGGCAAGGATAAGTATGTAGTTGAGACTCCTATGAAGGATCACAATATCGCTGTTAAGCTTGTTCTTGACGCACTTGTAGACCCACAGCATGGTGTTATCACCAGCACAGATGAGATCGGCGCTGTAGGACACAGAGTTCTCCATGCAGGCGAGAAGTATAAGGATTCAGTAGTTGTAGATGAGGATGTTAAGAAGGTTATCCGTGAGTGCTTCGACCTTGGACCTCTTCACAATCCAGCTAACCTTATCGGTATCGAGGCTGCTGAAGCTGCCATGCCTGGCAAGAAAAATGTTGCTGTATGGGATACAGCTTTTGGCGGAACTATGGAGCCTAAGGCATATCTTTACGCTATCCCAAGAGAATATTATGAGAAGTATTCTGTAAGAAGATATGGTTTCCACGGTACAAGCCATGGTTTCGTATCTAAGGAAACTATCAAGTATCTTGGTCTTGATGAGAAGAATGCTAAGGTTATCGTATGTCACCTTGGTAATGGTGCTTCTATCTCTGCTTCTATAGGTGGTCGTTGTGTAGATACTTCTATGGGTCTTACTCCACTTGAAGGTCTTAT
>DOVJ01000129.1 GCA_003520145.1 Eubacterium sp. | reverse complement strand
GACTTCCCGTTGCCATACCATTTGGCAACATTCATATCAAGAAGGTATACATCATCCTGAGGTGTTACAATCACGTTAGCCGGCTTGATATCCCTGTGGACAATCGGACGACTCTTCTTATGGATCTCATCAAGAATCTTAACCACCGAATAAGTTATATGAAGCGCTTCTTCCTCACTAAGAGTCCTCTCATCAAGGATATTCGCAAGCGTCCTACCCTCGATATACTGCTCTATGATAATAAGACAGTTATCACTCTCATACACACTGACAATCTTAGGCATGAAAGCTACAGGATTAGCCATGAGATGCTCATATATGCTCTTATCATACAGCTGAAGGAACTTCTTCACATATAACTTACCGTTCTCGCGGTCCCTGACTATACACACGTGATCATTGATGGACTCTTCATCAGAATACGAAGAAAGTTCGAGAATATCTTCGTCCTTAAGCCCCTTATAACGGTCACTCATAACAGATCTGTACTCCGCGTCAGAATCATAGACTTCAGCATCGTCGATCACATTGAGAAAACCGCACCTCTTACAGACAAATGTTTTGTCATGCGTGGCAAAGCCCTCCTGGATATTCAGCATCTCGCCACATCCATCACACAGCCACACGACATCATCCTCAGAATAGACCTCAGGGTTTATGAGCATCTCGCCACATCCCCTGCAAAGCCAGTAAGGAAGCTTATTATCGTACCCCGCCTGCAAGGTCAGATTGGCCTCGCAGCGCGGGCAGTATTCATATTCCATTGATTTTTCTTCTTCCATCACGCACCACCTACATACTATGATTATAGCATGCATAATGATATATTTCTACCTTTCATGAATATTTAATTCCACGCTTCAGGAGATATCTCTGTTCGCTCTTGCAAGCGCCTATAAGCATTATTCCAATCACAGTTCCTAAACTCATAATCACCACCATTATAATGATAATACAAAGTATACTTCTGATCCTTATAATGCCAGTTCATACTAGCCTGAATCTTACCGTAATAATCGACAACCAATCCATTATTAAGATCACCTGATATAATAGGAGCCCTATCATAAGTTGAATCATTAGTTGAAAACCAATAAACGACATTTTCATCAAAATCAATAAGAATGTATATTTCATAATCTTTAGCGGTTTTCTTATAAGCAAGCTTGGTTTCTTTCGTTGTTTCAGTAGCCTTAGTAGTAGGTGCAACAGTAGCTGCTTTAGTTGTAGACGGCGTACCAGCTATTCTTGTACACACAAGATGAACCTCAGTACCGGCAAGTACTACTTCGCCCTCATGAATATTTTGAGTTACAACGCCCCAGTTGCTCTGCTTGATTATGGTTTCACCAGTATCAGTCTCATAGGTAACATTCTTAAATCCCAGCCTGTTAAGCTCACCAAGAGCCACATCATAAGCCTTTCCCTGTACATTTATCATAGCCACGCTTTCATTCTCTGAAAAACCGGCAATTCTTGTACATGTTATTGTTATAACTGTTGAACCTGAAACAAACTCGCCAGGTGATATACTCTGAGCTATAACGCCCCAGTTACTGAGTTTTACTATATTCTGTCCATTATCTGATACCTGGAATATATTGCATAGTCCCGCCTCTTCAAGTTTCTTTCTTGCGGTCTCCATATCAAGTCCCATAACATCAGGAACAGTCGCACTACCTGCAGCATTGCCACCTGCAATACGCTTACATGTAAGTATAATGCCAGTCTTATTGCTTATATTCATACCAGCACTTATACTCTGTTCGCACACTTCCCAGTTGCTGAGCTTTACGATATCCCCACCTGTAGCTGTCTTATAGCTGATGTCACAGAACCCCATCTCTCTGAGGGATATGATTGCTCTATCATAACGAACACCAACCATATTAGGCATATCTATTCCAAATGAATCGGCTTTCTTCTCAGAACTCTCAGCATCATTAATCCTTATGCAGTTGAGCATAATCTTAGTTTTAGGATCAACTTGCTTACCTGCTTCTACGCTTTGAGAAACAACACCCCAATTCTTTTCGATAATGATAAAACCGCCATCAGGAATCTTATAATCTATATTCTTAAACCCAGCAGCATTGAGTTTTTCTACGGCCTCTGTATATGCAAGGTATGAAACATCCGGCACTTCAATCATACCAGACTTATTCCCAACCTTAGCCTGAACACTTTCATCCTCATCATCGATATCAGTAAGCCCGCATCCAGTCAACATGCCAAGGCATACAAGAATCAAAACCATAAGAATATTGATAATATATTTTTTGATTGAACACTTATTACCAATCATATGCCCCCTCCAATCCACTCAATCAGGAGTAACACTATTAATCCATCAAAGAGTAACGTTATTATCGTGCCAACAGCAAAACCTATCTCCTTCAAGTTAAGATACTTATCAAAAAGCCAAACCACAATTACGAATGGCAAAAAAACAGTGTACTTTAAAACAGGTTTTATTATTCCAGCCATAGTGAGAACAAAGCAAGTTATCGCAATACTATTAAATACAATAACAGGCATAATTTTATCATGAAATATCCAATCCACTAATAATGCTGTATTACCAATAAAGATTACAGAGATAAAAGCAAACATTATTTCATCCTTCTTGGATTTAGCTTCTGCTATTCTTTGTTCTTCAAGTTTTTTTAGTCTTTTTTGCTCTTCATATTCGTTAATTGCACGATCTATAGCCTGTTTATCTTCTTCATGCCCTATTATATTAAGAAACTCTGTTCTATCACAATAAGGACATATAACCCTTCCCTTTGAGATATTCACTTCTCTATGACCACCACAAAAAGAACATCTAAGATTTACGTCAGTATCATATATAGGCTTCTTTGGAACACTTTCTTTTATTCTTCTTATTTTCTGTTTTTCGCTTTCCAAGCGTCTGTATTCTTCACGATCTCGTTCACTTTGTTCACGTCTTCTTTCAAGCTCTTCCTGTCTTTTTGCCTCCATCTCAAGCTTACGAGCTCTACTCTCAGCCTCACGCTTTTTTTCATCAATCTTATCATCTATATTATCTTTAACATCAAGCGCAAGGAGTAAAGCGCCCATTCCTAACATCTCTAAAAGTGCCATAACAATCCCTCCCTTCACATCCTTGTTCAAGAAGACTTATTACCACTAATACCTCTTATCCGTCAGTTCATACCGGTATATATATTGACTGAATTATCCTTTACATCATCATATCTATTATTGTTTTTATTATTTGGACCACTAGAAGAACCATAATCTGGTTCATAAAGAGTAAAAGGTCCCTCAACTATTTCCAAAATAGAAAATGTACTCATTATTACTCCTAAAATTGCAATCGCTATACCAATGAACATATTAGCTGGTCCATCATCATGAAGTATAATTCCGGTCTTTGAACCTGATATATTAACAAAAAAATTATCAATATTATCCACAAGTTTCTTCTGTTCAAGATAGTCATTATGAAGAGTGTATCCTGCCGATATAAACACAGTTCCTACTACAATTAGTACGAAGCCCAATAACAACACAATAATTAAACCACGATTTGTAACATTAATCGCCATAGTTTTAGAATTCTTATAATAATACTTCATAACAATACCTCCTTAATCTGCTAAATCTCTAATTGACAACTCTTTGTCATAGTTAAATTATAACATCACCAATAAAAAAACATCCCCACCATTATGGTGAGGATGTACATATCATGAATCACATTATAAGTTGTTAACCAAGTGCCACATCAAGAGCCATCATAAGGCTGAATCCGACAGCAAATGACATAACTCCTATGTTGCTGTGATGCCCTGTGGACATCTCCGGTAAAAGCTCTTCTACAACTACATACAGCATAGCACCAGCTGCAAAAGCAAGAAGATACGGCATAAGAGGAATTATAGAAGCCGCAATCAAAACCGTCAAAAATCCAAATACCGGTTCAACCACGCCAGACAGAACACCTAAGCCGAATGCTTTACTTCTCTTTTCACCTTCTGCATACAGAGGCATGGAGATAATCGCGCCCTCAGGAAAGTTCTGGATTGCTATACCAAGTGCAAGCGTAAGCGCACCGCTCCTGGTTATATCTGCAGAACCACTAAGAAAACCTGCATATACCACGCCTACAGCCATACCTTCAGGTATATTGTGAAGAGTAACAGCAAGCACAAGCATAGCAGTTCTGGTAAGATTGCTTTTTGGACCCTCAGCCTCATTGATACTTCTATGAAGATGAGGAATAACATGGTCAAGTAACAGTAAGAACAGTATTCCTATCCAGAACCCGACAAATGCTGGCAAAAAAGCCATACGTCCCATGCTGCCCGCCATATCTATGGCTGGATTCAGAAGACTCCATATAGACGCCGCAACCATAACACCGGCCGCAAAGCCCGTCATAGCCTTAGAAACACCTGTCTTCAATTCATTTTTAAGAAAACATACACAGGAAGCTCCGAGAGCAGTCCCTATGAAAGGAATCAAAAGTCCTACGATAATAGTCTTCACTCAAACCTCCTTCTTGACGTGTCATGGTGATTGATTATTATTATGCCTTACTCCACGTTCTTAAGCGCTATATCCATCGGTATCTTCTTTATCCTGAAGAAATCGATAACAGTTACCACAAAGTAACCTATAAGCACATACAGCATCGAAAGAATCATAGACACTGGTCTCATATAGAAAGCAAAGTAGCCGTCCATCTGAAGCATGAATATCTTAAAGAGCCATATCATCAGATAGTATCCAGCGATAAAGCTTACTCCTATGCAAAGCAGTACAACTACCGCTGTTGGAACCATATACAGCGAAGCAATCTCCGTATTTTTGAATCCGAGGATCTTGGTCATCGATATAGAGTGCTCGTTCTTCTCGATTATGATCTTAGTCAGAAGATATATGAGAGCCGCAGCAAGCACTATAAGTGCGTACTTGAACACATCCATCATACCGCCCATAGAGTGCATGAGCTGATTAGTAACCCTCAGGACCACATCTTTGGTGATAACAGTCGCTATATACTGCTTATCTAAGTCCTCTATCTCACTGTGTGAGAAGTAACCCATGAAGTAATCTTCATCATAGCCAAAAGTCTTGTTGAATTCCTTAAGTTCCATGAAGAGGGCAATTCCGCCATCATAATCCACTTCACCGACAATCTTGAAACTATATGACTTATCTTCATATTCTTCATGAAGTGATATGGTATCACCCTTCTTAATACCGTACTTTGCAGCATAGGCACTGGATACATATGCTTCGCCACGACCCGGAGCCTTGCCAAACTTTATATACTCACTGTCTTCAATGATTCCATATACACTGACACTTTCATCACCGCCGCTGCCCATACCTGATCTGAACGAGCTGTCAGCTCTGTCATAATTAAGATCCTTCATGCCGAACTTTTCAGCGCCTTCTTTTGAAGTCTCTATAATATTGCCCTGACTGTCCTTATTGCTCATGAGCACATACTGATATTCAGTGAACATCATATCTGCTGCTTTGTCACCATA
>DOVJ01000002.1 GCA_003520145.1 Eubacterium sp. | reverse complement strand
GGATCAAAAAGTGACAGATACTTTGCAACTCCTCCAGTCACACCATAGCATATCGCTTTATCTTCAGCTGAATAATTGGGAACAAATAGCGCAGAATCCCTATAATTGAATTCTTCCAGCTTAATTTGTGAATCTCGCCTTCCGAAAATAGGGCTCTTCTCACTAAGAACCTTCTTCTCCATAAAACTAAGCGTTGAACCACATAGTATAAGCATCATATTCTCATGAAGCCACTGAGTATCGATATACTTTTGAAGGATTGACAGCAAAGCCTCATCCTTCTCTGCCCAAAAAGGAAGTTCATCTATAACCAAAACCAGCTTTTCACTACTATTTCGTATTCTGTCAGTGATAAGATCAAACACTCTTTCGACTGTAGGAAAGTTAATATCGCTAAGTGTCGGATCGAGTACATCAAAAACCTGTTTGGCAAAAAGCTGCAGATTTCTCTCACTTCCAACTTTTGTCGCAGTGTAGAAGATCACTTTTTTATCTCTGACGAATTCCATGATAAGAGTTGACTTACCTATTCTACGTCTACCATATATAACTGTCATCCCAAATCCGTCTTTTTCATAAACCGACCTAAGTGAATTAAGTTCCTTTTCTCTTCCGATAAACATACCTCTACCTCCTTTTTGTTTAGTTGCCTTTATTCAAATCATTTTTATTCAAATCATTTTGAATAAAAACCTTTTGAATATAATAACACAAAAGGCGGCATAATTCAAGACCTTATTTGTCAATTCTCCTTTTTTCCATATATCCTCATCGCCTTCTCTATCGTTCCGAACTCGGCTCTCTTATAGAATCCGAGGTGTTCTCCATCCGCATGAAGGCACATCGCTCTATCACACTCTATCACGCACTTCGAAAAAGGACGCACCACAAAGTGCCTATCCTTCATATGTTTCTTTCTTAGTATCTTCACAAATCCAACAAGCGCCAGAATACCACTAAGACTATGTCCAACACATATATCCTGCTTTCCATCGTTAGTTTTAGCAAGAGGCGCCATCATCACACTACCGCCTTCATAAGGCGTATTCTGCGAAGAAGCAAATACAAGTCTTGGCACATCTACACATCTGTTATCAAGGTGAATAGTAGCATGACAGGTCTTGACTGTAACAAGCGTAGTTGCTGCGACTATGCCATATACAAGACCTCCAAGCCCTATCTTGTTGAGAATCTTCTTAAGCTTCGAGTGATCCACTCTGTAGCATACAAGCGCATCAAATCCTATACCAGAACTTATACCATAGCGCCTTGTTGCCCCACCGTAAGACACATATCCGATATCGATCCACGAGCCTTCTCTGTCAGATATTATTCTTCTAAGCGACTCCTCCTTCTTAAGAGGAAGTCCCATACCATGAACAAAGTCGTTCGCAGAGCCCGACGGTATGATTCCTACTCTGAAGCGCTTAGTCTCAACCATCGCATCGAGACACTCGCCAATAGTACCATCACCACCGATTATAATAAGCCTTATATCATCTTCTATGCCATTCTCAAGCATCCTTATTATATCGCCGGCGCCCCTGTCCTGATGTGTCTCAAGAACCTCATACGGTATGTCATGTTCATCGAATTTCTCCATAACATACGTAAGAACATCCCTGCTTTTACCACCGCCGCTTACAGGATTATACAATATATGATATCTATTATCACTTATCACTTAGATACCTCACAAATGCTTCTATACCCGCGACAACTCCGTCTTCCTCGTTAGTATTCGTGATATATGCCGCTTTCTTCTTAACCTCATCCTTGGCATTGCCCATGGCGATACCAAAGCCTGCCTTCACTATCATATCCAGGTCATTCTCATCATCACCTATAGCACATACCGCCCTTCTGTCAACTCCTAAGATATCCGCAAGCGAAAGAAGTGCGTTGCCCTTAGTAGCGGCTGCATCTGTAACTTCCAGATTGTGAACAGACCCTGATACTATGCTAAGCCCATCGAGTTTAAGAAGCATTTCCTTACACTTTGCTTTCTTCCTCATGCCCTCTTCATCAAGCACAAAGTTAGTCGTTATCTTCTCTATGGCATCAGGATTTTCATCGAGGTATTCATAAAAATCATCTATGAACTCTCTACAGTTCATGAGATAATCCTCTATCGCCTTCGATACCTTCATATGTGGTATAAGATCTCTATGGCGCTTAAGCATATGCCCACCGCCATAAGCAAAGAGATCTGGATAAGTATCTGTCTTAAGAAGTATCTCAAGTACATCAGTTACCTGAGCTTTAGACAGATGCCTCTTTGCAACCACATCATACATGAGCTTATCATAAGAATCTATATGATAAGTCACGGCGCCGTTAGAAGTTATGGCATATTCTATGCCTTTTATATTCATAAGATCCTTAGGGAGACCCTTTAAGTACCTTCCACTTACAGGAAGGACCATAAATCCTGCCTCTATGGCACTCATTATAGCCCTTCTTACGTTATCTGTAATTTTCTTTTCATTAGTGAATACGGTACCGTCAAGATCAAGCCCTATCAAAGCTTTGATCATCACACGGCCTCCTTAGAACTTCTCTCTTGAAGCAAGTGTCTTGATAAAGAATACAAGACTCGATACAGCCGAATACAAAAGAACGATTCCCATGAATACTACTAGACTCTTAGCTGCTCCAAATGGATCCGCAAGGATGATTATCGCAAGTATCATAGTTATGATTGGAAGAATCATATGTATCCACCACTTGCCACCCATAAGTCTTACATAGAGATATGACTGAACCATCTCTACTACCGCATGAACCATGAGTAGCAATCCAAAGAACAGTCCCTGAAAATCAAGGAATGTATTAGGCTTTACAAAAATCATGATTCCAAGGATTAAAAAAGGTATACCAAGAATCATAGTTAAGATGTCACCTATAACTGTTCCGCCACCTTTCCATGCAGCGAAGAAAGCTATAAAAGCAATAGTACCTATGATAATACATATGATACCCACAGCCTTAAGCATCATCTTAACAGCAGCCCCCGGCCATCCAACAAAACATATTCCAAGTAAGAGCATAAAGAATATCTCTATAAACTTACTCTTAAGCAATCCCGAATAATTATTAGTCTTCATATAAACCTCCATATCAAGTCTCGCACCGCGAGACTT
>DOVJ01000165.1 GCA_003520145.1 Eubacterium sp. | reverse complement strand
GGACGTACTTTCTCGCCCTTAGTATCAGTTCCGTTCTCAAGTATATCCTTGCACATATTGATAAATATATCATCTGCCATGCTCATGACAACATATCCTCCATCTCAACAGGCACATATGCTATGACTGCTATTCCATCCTGTGTATATTCTTCGCTTATTAATTCGCCCTTTTCTCTTATCTTAGAGACAAGACCAGCCTTATCATAAGGTATGACCTTCTCTATAAAGAGCCTTCCACTCCTTAAGATATCCGATATGGACACTCTAAGGTCATCAAGTCCTATCCCTGTCTTAGCGCTGATTCTCACTATACGCTTTGCTTTCTCATCTGTGAGTATCACATCGTCTTCAAGCTTATCGATCTTGTTGAATACTGTTATGATCGGCTTATCCATCGCACCGAGCATAAGAAGTGTATCATAGACTACTTTCATATGCATGTCCTTATAAGGGCTTGTTGCGTCCACTACATGCACTATCAGATCTGAGTACTTAGCCTCTTCAAGAGTACTTCTGAATGCCTCAACAAGATGATGCGGAAGCTTTCTTATGAATCCGACTGTATCAGTCATAAGTACCTTATCCTTAGCTGTCAGCTCACAAACTCTAGTTGTCGGATCGAGTGTTGCAAAGAGCATGTCCTTAGACAAAACCTCAGAACCTGTAAGAGTATTAAGAAGTGTGGACTTGCCAGCGTTCGTGTAGCCAACTATAGCCACTACAGGAATATTGGACTTGCTTCTTGAAGTTCTCGACACCTGCTGATGCTTCTTCAGATCCTCAAGTTCATCCTTCAAAAAAGCTATCCTATCCTTGATTATACGCCTGTCAACTTCTATCTTCTTCTCGCCCGGACCTCTGGTTCCTATACCGCCGCCAAGCCTTGACATAGCCTTACCAAAACCAGCAAGTCTTGTACTTCTGTATCGCAAAGATGCAAGCTCTACCTGAAGCTTACCTTCTCCCGTCACCGCATGCATAGCAAATATATCAAGTATGAGAAGTGTTCTGTCGAGAATCTTCACATCGAGAGCATCCTCAAGATTCTTCATCTGCATCGGAGTAAGCTCATCATCGCATACGATTCCGACAGCTTTTGTTTCCTCTATATATGCTCTTAATTCCTCTATCTTGCCGCTTCCTATGTAGGTGGCAGTATTGAACTTATCGAGGTTCTGCGTCATCTGACCTAGAACTACGCCACCGGCTGTCTCCACGAGATCTTCTAGTTCCTTAAGAGAACCTGTTACATCCTCGCTTTGATCGGTGACAACAGCAACTAATATGAAGCCTTCCTGTTTTTTCTGATTATCGTACATATCACTTTCTGCTTTCTAAGAATACTTTCTCTCTTGCAACTTCCTCATTGTCATAAGAATTCAGATATGTACATGCCATATCATAAGCACTCTTATAATCAAGAGTTTTTTCGTAACAAATGATCATATTGTACATACATTCTTTTACATACTTTTTGTCACTAGAAGAAAGATATGTATTGAGGCTTTCAATCGCTTTTTCGTAATCACCTGTACCCATGCAGGACAATCCCCTCTGATATGCAGAAAGCTCGTTTGCCGAAGCATTTTTCTCAAAAAGCTCCACATAATCAAGTCCATGCTTATAATCGCCTCTTGCGTTATAGAGTATCGCAAGATTAAGATAAGCTGACATATCCTTTTTCTTCACAGCCTGCTTAAAGTGGTCTATGGCCTTATCGCTGTCACCGAGATAGTATTCATACAATCCAAGTTCGGTCTGACTTGCGCTCTTTTGATTCTTTGTATCATACTGGGAAAGCAGCGAAACCGCGGTCTTGTCATATGAATACGTCTTGAGAAGATCATAAGCCTTAAGATAGGTCGAAAGTGTCTTATAGTCTATATTCACATAGTTTTCCACAGCATTTATGCCCTTATCTGCTTCCTTAAGCTCAAAGCATGAAGTGGCAAGCATATAGTATTCTTCCTGCATGCGCTTCTTGTCCTTCTCACTCTTAACAGCATTCTCAAGGACCTTGACGCAGTCAGCATACTCCTTGTCTTCATAGAGGGACTTGGCATAGTTATAGGCATAGGCGCTGTTATCCTTCTCCTGCGTATATGCATGTGAAAATGCTTTCTTAGCCTCTTCAGCTTTCTTGGAAGAAAGTGCTTCTAAGCCCTCTTCATTGTAACTTTTCGCACTCTTCCTGCATGAGACCAGGCACAAGCTGCATGTTAAGATAAGAGCTAAACTGATTATCTTCTTCATGATTCCTCCTAGTCAACTATTACGTTCAGTTTCTCTACTAATGGATCTTCTGTTCCCTGCATAGAGCAGCCCTTTTCCTTGGCATAGAGTATATATTCGATTATGTCCTCTGTTATCATCTCGCCTGGTGCAAGTATCGGTATTCCCGGCGGATAACACATAACGAATTCTGAACATATCCTACCAGCGCTCTCCCTGATCGGGAGTGATTCCTTATTCGAATAAAATGCCTGTTGCGGCGAATATACTACCTTCGGCGCGATATACTCATTCGCAAGAACAGAACTCTTATCCTTCGAATAGAGTCTCTTAATATCCTCAAGTGCTCCACAGAGTCTCTCTATATCTTCAACTGTATCACCTATAGATATATAGGCAAGTATATTAGCTATATCACCGAATTCTATCTGGATGTCATATTCATCGCGAAGAAGATCATATACCTCGATACCTGCAAGGCCTATATCTCTTGTATATATCGAAAGCTTTGTTACGTCGAAATCATAGATGCTTCCGCCGTTGATGAGTTCTCTTCCATATGCATAGTAACCACCTATGGAGTTGATCTCTTTTCTAGCATATTCAGCCATATCTATAACCTTCGCAAATGACTCCCGTCCGCGAAGTGCAAGGTTTCGTCTCGAGATATCGAGACTCGATATAAGAAGATATGAAGCCGATGTTGTCTGTGTTAAGTTAATTATCTGTGCTACATATTCCCAGTTAACTGACTTATTCGTAAGAAGCAAAGAGCTCTGCGTTAAGCTTCCTCCAGACTTATGCATAGACACTGATGCCATATCAGCTCCGGCCGCCATAGCATTGATCGGGAGGCCCTCGCCAAAGTACAGATGTGTACCGTGTGCCTCATCAACAAGAACCTTCATGCCCTTCTCGTGCGCAAGCTTAACTATGGAGCGAAGATCCGAGCATATACCGTAGTATGTCGGATTGTTCACAAGCACGCCGACCGCATCGGGATTCTCCTCTATGGCACGCTTCACCTCTTCAAGCTGCATGCCAAGGGATATACCAAGCTTACTGTCAGTCTCAGGATTTACATATACAGGTATCGCGCCACATAGAACAAGAGCATTGATAACACTCTTATGAACGTTACGCGGAAGTATGATCTTATCGTCCTTCTTGCAGATTGAAAGAACCATACTCTGAACAGCTGATGTGGTTCCACCAACCATGAAAAATGCATGGTCCGCCCCGAAAGCTTCGGCTGCGAGCGCTTCTGCATCACGGATTACAGATATCGGGTGGCAGAGGTTGTCAAGCGGCTTCATGGAATTAACATCAAGGCTTACGCACTTTTCACCCAAAAGTTCCTTCAATTCAGGATTTCCACGACCTCTTTTGTGTCCAGGCACATCAAAAGGCACTATTCTCTTTTTCTTAAATGCAGCTAGCGCCTCATAAACCGGCGCTCTGTCCTGTGATATGTTATTCATGTTTTTCTATATCCTTCTATAAATCGACGGCATGCAGAGTCACTATCTCTTCATCCGTCACATCAGTCATAGCAGCTAATCGATTCGCCTGCTTGGTCAGCGCCTTCTCGAAGAGATTACGCACATCTCTTGCATTGGCAAAGCTCTCTTCATCATCTCGAGGCTTCGAATAGTGTTCTGTGATCTTCTCAACTGCATCTTGTGTCAGCTTATACTGATTATCCTTACAGAACTTCTCAAAGATCCGAACAAGATCCTTCGGCTGATAATCCTCAAAGCATATGGTTCTGTTGAATCTCGAGCGAAGTCCCGGATTCGATGATAAGAAGCGTTCCATAGGCTCTGTATAACCTGCAACTATGACTGCGAATTCACCTCTTCTATCTTCCATGACCTTAAGAAGGGTATCTATCGCTTCCTGCCCAAAGTCTGTCTCACTCTCCGAATTACTAAGAGTATAGGCCTCATCTATGAAGAGCACGCCACCAATGGCGCTCTCTACGACATTCATGACCTTCTCGGCAGTCTGTCCTACATATCCAGCTACAAGTCCTGCTCTGCTGGTCTCTATCATATGTCCGCTTGACAGAAGGCCAAGCGCCTTATATATCTGACCGATCTTACGTGCGATAGTCGTCTTACCGGTTCCCGGATTACCTGTAAACACAAGATGAAGACCGATAGCAGGTACCTTGAAGCCCCTCTCCTCGCGCATCTTCTGTATCTTGATAAAGTTAACATAATTGTTGATCTCGCGCTTTACATTGTCAAGACCGATGAGCTTGTTGACCTCATCAAGTATATCTTCAACCGAATACTCGATCGCTTCTTTCACAGCTTCCTTAGCTTCCGCCGAAGACTTGATACTGTCTGTACCCTTAGTGTCACAGAAGAAAAAGTCCTGCTTCTTCTCATATTCAACCCCGTTAAGCTTAACTGTGGCACTTACCTTATCAAATGACAGGTAATCTATGGATTCCTGCTTAAGAATATACTTTATGATTGTATTAGTAAGCCTGTTAAGCCTGTCAAGTTCCTTCTGCTCTTCCACTCCGTCAACAACTATGAGCGAATAGCCTAGCTCCTTGAACATAGTATATATCTTCCTGGTCTTCGGATAGAAGGTAAGAGGAAAACCCTCATCCTCATATTCCTTAGTAAGAACCATGACTATAGACTGGGGTATATTGTCACCATATTCATCACAATTGAGCTTCATTCTGTAAGCATAATCGCTAAGCGACAGTATATCAAAGAGTGATTCAGTCACAGTATTGACGAAGTCTACTTCGGTTACATTGACCGATCCTACTGTTGCAAGATAAGCCAGCACGTGAAGTATGTCCTTCCTCAATTGATCCGTATATCGGGTTGACCCCTCTTCTTCATCATAAATCCTGCATATCTCCACAGCAGGGGCAAGGATTTTTGATATGTTTAACTTCATCTGTTCCTCCATAGCAAATCAGGCGTTCTGTATCATCTTAAGCTGATAGAATTCACCCTTTTTGCTCATAAGTTCATCATAATTGCCGATTTCTACGCACTTTCCTTCTCTGATAACAGCTATTATATCAGCGTTGCGTATGGTTGACAGTCTATGGGCAACTATTACTGTCGTCTTACCTCTTGTAAGGTTCTCCAAAGCATCCTGTATCATCTTCTCACTGATACTGTCAAGTGCCGACGTCGCCTCGTCGAAGAATATAACCTGAGGCTTTCTTATAAGCGCTCTGGCTATCGACACTCTCTGTCTCTGACCGCCGGAAAGCTTGCTTCCATGCTCGCCTATGACTGTATCAAGACCATCAGGAAGCCCCTCTATATAATCCTTCAGATTAGCGGCCTCTATGACTCTTTGCAATTCCTCATCACTTACATCTGTAAGTCCGTAGGTTATATTATCTCTTATAGTTCCTGCAAAAAGCACTGTGTTCTGCGGAACCACAGCTATATGCTTTCTATAAGAACGAAGATCGATCTGTCGCATATCTCGCCCGTCTATCAGCATATCGCCCTTATCAGGCGTTATGTAGCCGATAAGCATATTCAGGATCGTAGTCTTACCTGCACCAGACTCGCCGACTAAGGCAATCGTCTTTCCCTTTGGTATCTCAAGGTTCAGCCCCCTAAGTATCTTCTTCTCGCCATAACTGAATTCTGTATTATGAAATGCAAATTCACCCTTAACATCCTCTACGATGTCCTTGCCTTCATTCTCCTCTACCTCGTTAGACAACAGGACCTCACCTATCGACTTAACAGACTCAAGTCCCTTAGTAATCGTAGGGAACAAAAGAAGAAGCGACGATATCTGATTGACTATAGTCGTAAAGTAGCTCTGATATATGACTATGTCTCCGACTCTTATTCTTCCTTCTATGGCCTGATATGCGGTAAAGAGAAGGCATCCCAGCTGGAACAGCTGGAACACAGCCCAGCTGACAGACCCAAACAAAGCCTGCACAAGGTCGAGTCTGTAGCCTTTTTGTGCCACATCCTCAAGATGTGTATTGATGCGCCTTACTGCTTCTGTTTCAAGGGCGTGCGCTCTTGTTATAGGGATTAATTCAACCATCTCTATAACCTCAGCTGATGTCGCCTCCATCTCCTTACGAAAATCAGTATTGATGGTCTTGATCTTCTTTCGAAACAGCACGATTGTGAGTGCTGCTACCGGTACCGATATGAGAAAGAACATGAATACTATCTTGCTCTTCTCAAGTGTTATGCAAAGAGCGATAGCTATATTCGCCATTATGTTAAGGAGTGTTGTAAAAAGCTGCGTCGATACAGTCTCAACGGCTTCTACATCACGCATGATCTTAGACTGCAGCCTTCCTGACTGATTGTTGTTATGATATTCATAAGTCAGCTGCTGCAATTTGCGGACTATCGCGCCGCGAAGTCCCGCCTCTACGTTACGTACCGCAAGAGATTTACACATAACATAAAGATAGTTCATAGGGACATTGATCATGACAAGCACTGCTATAACAAGACAGTTAACAGCTATATACCTTATATCCTTCTGTCCCTGTTCGATATGATTGATTATGTTGGCTGTCACTATAGGAAGCAACAGAACCGGCGAATGCTTTATCACAAAAAAGAGCGTGGAAAGAAAGAACAGATGAAGTCTGCCTCTATACATAGTAAGCAGAGTCTTCAAAGATCTGTCCTTGCTTTTTAGAAAACACTCCTGATAAAATCCTTCGTCAGAATAATCAATCTTCATCAACAATCCTCGATAATTTCGTCTATGTTATCCGCTACTACCGCTTCTGTAGAAGCGCCTTCAACCTTCACGTTCTTAAGAACAAGCTTCTTTACGTTATTAACGATGAGTCCCTGCAGTACAGCTTCATCGCAGCCAATCATCATAGCGGCCACGCCAGACTTAGGCTTATCTGCATATGAAACGGAAACATTTTCAAATACAACTTCTTCTATCTTGCTCTCAGGCAATCCATAGATATAAGATGCGGCAACATGGCAGTTAGTCGCCTCTATATCCTTAA
Organism: Eubacterium sp.; assembly: GCA_003520145.1. Lineage (GTDB taxonomy): Bacteria > Bacillota > Clostridia > Lachnospirales > Lachnospiraceae > UBA9775. The sequence goes on along the minus strand of DOVJ01000165.1, from coordinate 2,658 downwards.
ACATAAGGTGCTTTATAGCTGGTGTTCTGTCATCAACAGGCAGGGCTTCCTTGCTGGATACATAATCAGTCTTGCCATCCGGATCACAGAAGTAGAAGCTATTCACTACAAATGGGGTCATGACATTGTCCATCTTGATGCCCTCAAAAAGGATGTTGTCGAGAACACAATCCTTGCCTCTTCCTCTTCTTGTCTTCACACGAAGGCCTCTGTCTGTGTTCATGAAGAGACAATCCTTGATAACGAGGTTCTTAACACCCGCAGCTATCTCGCTTCCGAGAGTTATGGCACCATGTCCGTCCCTCATACAACACTGTCTGATAGTCATATCAATCGTAGGCTTCTTATAAAGCCTTCCCATGTATATCTTACCAGACTTGATAGCTATACAGTCATCGCCCACGCTTATATATACGCCAAGAACCAGCACGCCTTCGCACGATTCAGGATCAAGACCGTCAGTATTGTGCGAATTAGCAGGATTCTGAATCTTAATATCTATGAACTTAAGATTGCGCGAAAAGTATGGATGCAAGGTCCATGATGGAGAATTCTTAACTGTTATGCCGTTAAGAGTGACATTCTCACAGTTGTTGATAAAGAAAAGTCTAGGTCTCCATGCTATATTCCTGATCTTGCAATTGTGCCACCAGTTGTCAAAGTCGGCGCAACCATCTATCACGCCTTCACCTGTTATAACAACATTAGATACGCCTATACCACATATGATAGCGGCAAATGTATCGAGAGGATTGCCCTCCCAGCTGCCAAGATTATAATAATCGTTCTCATCATAATTCTCGATAATACCCGGAAGTATCGCGAACTTAGAGCGGTCTGTAAAAGCGCTTAAAACTGCGTCCTTCTCAATGTAAAGTGTAAGATCGCTCTTCAAGAAAAGAGAGCTTATCTTATATACACCACCCGGCACATATACTCTACTGTCCTTAGGACAAGCCATGATCGCACACTGTATAGCGGCAGTATCATCATGAACTCCATCGCCTATCGCACCAAAATCCTTAACATTCAGTGTAACGAATTCGCGATCGGTCGTGAATTCATACGCATCTTTGCCATCAACACTTATAGTGTAAGCTGTAGCAGGCTTCAAGCCAAATATACTATTAACGACCTTCTCAGACGTAAAGCATATCTCATCCTCGTTACTTTTGCAAACTATATCATGAGGAGTCGCACTATAATACTTACCCTCGCACTCTATCTCGAAAGCAACGCTTCTTGCTGTTTTGGTAATAATATCTATCTTCATGAGCAATCTCCTTAATCCATAAGCTTATCAACCAGCGCTTCATACTTCTCTGCAAGCAACACCTTCATGTCTATAGCACGGTTGATAGCATAAGCAGCGATTATCTTCTTCTTAGGTGGCATAGAACAAAGCTTGTCCTTATACTCCGAAAGAACCTCCTTAAATGCCGTCCTTATAGCCATATGATGTTCAAAAAGCTGCTCACTGGTATTGGCAAAAGTCTCGATAGTTCCGAGAAGATATGGGACCACGTTGTCCTCGCTCACACACGCCTTGCAAGCCATAACCTTATTAACTATATCCTGGTAGTGCTCCTTCTTACCAAGTCTCGTCTCGCCATCCATATACTTAGGGACAGTGACAAGATATGCATGCATATCCGAAGGATCGAATTCATCCTTCTTAGCGATTATATCCTCATATTCCTCCTGAGTAACTGTTATATTCTCACCCTTAAAAACCACATCAGATGCAAAGCACCCTGTGTTATAAGGTTCTATCTTCGCAGCAAAATCAGTTCTCATATCATACCTCCTAATCGATCAACAATCTCGGATCCTCATCATCAACCATACTCTGAAGAAAAAGATCACTATATATCCCACCGAGTTTCTTCATCTCATCAGCTATTATACCTGCGAACTTGACCGCACCCTCATACTGAAGATGTGTATTATCTCGCTTTCCCTCAGGAAAATGTGGATACTTGCCGGCAGGAACATACAAAAACCACTCTTTAGTAAGTTCTTCTCCAGCTTCCTCTATAACCGTCCTGCTTATCGAACACAAATCGATAACAGGCACACCTTCTTCCTTACCCACCTCAATCATAGCCTGTGGATAATCCATATGTGTATCAGCAACAAGCTTGCCGTTCGCTTCAAAAAGTCTTCGATAAAGAGGTGTTATAAGCACTGGATAAGCCTCATGCTTTCTTGCAACCTCTATATAAACCCTAAGATTATCTCTGAATGTAGTCTTAGAATCAGTATATCTTGCAGGGTCCTGTATCTTCTCATCATTGTGTCCAAACTGAATGAAGAGAAAATCACCCTTCTGTATGTTCTTATCTATGATATCAAGTCTTCCCTCATCGATGAAGCTCTTAGTACTTCTGCCGTTCTGTGCATAATCATATACAAGAACGTTGCGCTTAAGATAAAGCCTCAAAGTCTGACCTATACCTGTCTGCGGAAAACTGACAATTGTATTCTCCTTAACGGTGGAATCACCTGCCCAAAATATGTTCGACATTATAATACCTCCCTGTAATCATACTGCTTTTAATTATATCACAGGAAGGGGAAGAATACAAGAATAAAGAAAAGTGGCTGTAAAAACGCAATCACCAGGACACGTGTCGATTTCTATTCTTTTGCAAGTCG
>DOVJ01000027.1 GCA_003520145.1 Eubacterium sp. | reverse complement strand
GCAACGTTCTGGGATATGATATCCATACGCAGCCTCTGCGCAGTCATACCAGAAGCGTTGATATCAAAAGATGTAAATAAAGCCATATACGATCACCTACTTCTTTCCTAGAGCTGTGGAAATCCTGTTGAATTCCGAATTGATACTGCCCACGATACCGTTATACAGTAACTGGTTAGAAGCCAGCTCAACGTTCTCGGTATCTATATCTACGTTATTGCCGTCAAGTCTGTATGACCATCCGTTATAATCCTTATAAACTCTATAATCGAGAACACCATCATCTATCCTCTCGACGATGTCCTTAAGATCAGAGCGTCTAAGACTGTCCTGACCAGTCAGATGAGAACCAAGCTTCAGTTGAAGATATTCAGAGAAAGCAACCTCTTCTCTCTTATATCCCGGCGTATCAGCATTAGCTATGTTATTGTTGATCACTTCGTTACGCTTCCAGCTGTAATCCGCAGCCTTCGCAAGCACATCCACATAATCGTATGCACCCGAAAATATCATAAGCCGCTCCTTTCTGCATCATGCATGTTCACGGTACCATTCAGCTTATAGTACCCCCTATATATTATTATATCGGAAATATGTCAAAAATCAACACTTTCTTTGTATCCACCATAAGTAAGCCCAAGAAATATATACAAAAACGGAGTTGTATAATATATAGCCACACCAACCATCGAACTCACAAGATAAGTAACAGTTATGAAGAAGAATATCCATGTGGTAACAGATACCTTCTTAAGCTTCAACCCGACTCTCTTTAAGACAACAGTGCATGCCGCTATATAAAGTGCCGCTGTTATCACACCGAAGAAAGCTGCATACTGCAGTATCTCGTTGTGAGGTGTACCTACACCCTTACTTAAGAGACCTTCAACTCCAAAGCCTAGGATCGGATTCTTTACAAGATTACGAACCGTACCAGTCCACAGTCTCCACCTTCCAGACCCCGCAGAACCCGCACTTTCAGAGCCTGAAGCGATACTACCTACATCAAAAAAAAGCTTAAGTATGCTCGATAGAATAGTATCATAGCTAAAGCTCATACCCACTGTCAAGATAAGTATATATCCTATCTCAAATACTGCCCACTTCCACATATTCCTGTATCTGTCCTCATTCCTGTTGCGCCACAGATAAACAGCCGCACAGAATAGACTAAACATAACAGCAAGCCATGCTCCGAGTGTGTTGTTGATTATAAGTATATATGCTCCGATTATGAATGCAAAGTACTCATAAAGCCTAAGCCACATTTTCTTCTCATACAGGAATAAAAGTGCAGTCGCGATAAGAGTCATCGCGATATAATAGCCATAATGGTTAGTATTGTGAAATACAGAACAGTTAGCAGTATCATATTCAAAGTACTTAATAGTCTTCCCCCACTCTGAATAAAGCGAGATTGCATTAACCACAGAACCTGTGAACATGAACATATACAGAAGGTACTTCCTGTACTTTTCCTTGCATATAAGCATCCCCGTAAAGAAGTAAACCACTGGATACGAAAGGTACGAAAACACGCTCTCGCCCATATATGAGTGCCCATATCTGTCATAAGGTCCCATCCCCCTTATAAGCGTAACCGCGATAATAACCATATCAAAGATAAGAAAGATAAGCATAGGCTTAAGCCACTTTATATCTATCTTCTTAGTCTTATAAGCCCTTACGATGCAGTAGATGAGTATCACACAGGCTATCTTGATCCCCACAGAATTCACACTGTCTATCATATCGCGATAACAGTTTGAAAACTGGGATTTGTCATAGCGATAATTCTCACCGAGTACCCACGAATCATTATAAGTTGTATAATTATAATCTATATATCTTGCGATCATCTGCATGATAGGCGACACTATAAAAAGCGACGGTACCATCAAAAGCATGACCACATACAGCTTATCAGCTAATTCTTTAAGTTCCTTACGCATGTATTTCTCCCGCTTTAATCAAAGCCCACTTTGCGACACTAGGTCCTAGGATCGAATAGATAAATGTTGAGCAGAGTATGACAGTTCTTATCATAGGACCGTATTGCGGCAAGATATTCTGCGCAACCATGATAAGACCAAGTGCAACACCGGCCTGAGGCATAAGAGTCGGGCCAAGATACTTACAGGTATTCTTGTCCTGCTTCGTCAGCCTGCCGCCTATATAAGCGCCCGCCATCTTGCCTATAACTCTCGTCACAACATATACTATACCGATAAGACCTATACTCTTAAGCTCACCAAGCGCAAAGCCCGCACCGCTTATAGCGAAGAAAAGCACATTGATCGGAGGGGTAAAGTTGTTGGCAACCTTGATCATGCCATCAATCTCAGAAGAGAGATTGACCATGAAAGCGCCAAGCGCCATACAGGCAAGAAGCGAAGAACCATCAACCACATCACTTAAGAATACAGTCATAAGAACGACGCCAACTGCTATACAGAGCCTGTTTGCATCCTTCTTGAAAAACTTCATGAACATCATCATAACACACGACATAAGAAGTCCCAGAACAAATGATACTGCCACCTCCAAAACAGGTGCCATAGCTGACATAATTGAAAAGCCGTCACCACTCTCCATAGACTTCACTATCGAAGCCGCAAAGCCAAAAGCAATCAGTGCTGTCGCGTCATCTATAGCCACAACACTCATAAGCATGGACGTCATAGGTCCCTTTGCATTATACTGTCTTACAACCATGATGGTCTGCGCAGGCGCAGTAGCCGCAGAAATAGCACTAAGAAGTATCGATAACGGAAGCGAAAACCCAAGAAGCACACATGTTACAAGAACAACCGCAACAGCGCCAAAGCTTTCAAAGCATGCTATGACTATAGGCGCCGCTCCAACTTTTTTGAAGTACGACAACTTGAACTCGCTTCCTATAGCAAAAGCTATAAAGCCAAGTGCAATATCTGACGCTATACCGAAGTTAGAAACCATATCGGAAGTTATTATATTAAAGCAGCAAGGTCCAAGCAGAAGACCCGCTATCAGATAGCCGGTTACATTGGGCATCTTAAGATGCTTTACGATTCTTCCGCACACAAGCGAAAGAAGCATGATTATAGCTATATCAAAGAGGATCTGATTTTCCAGGTTACCCATCAGTCGGCCCTCCTGATACCCTTGACAAAGTCAAGAGGCATACTAAAAGCTATACCCGTGTTCTCATTATCGAAGCTTCCAACCACTTCCTCGATAGCACTTATCGCAGTCTCTATCATTTCCTTTTCAAGAACCATAAAAAGAGTATGGCTTCTCATGCGCTCCGAATCAGACAGAACGCTTCTTATAGCACCGAAGAATATAGAAGTCTCTTCATCATGATGAAGAACCTTTCTCATACCTGTACTCTCTATAACTGTACATCCAGTAATATCATGTTTCTCGAGACTTTCAAGCACATGATCAAATATCTTTTCACTTTCATTCAGAACACATATAAGTAATTCCATATATCCTCCATATACAACGAAAACCCCGCCATAGGCGAAGTATTCGTCAAAAAAATTATTTGGCAGACTTTTTAGTTGCAGTAGACTTAGCCGTAGATTTCTTGGTAGTAGACTTGGCTGTAGTCTTCTTCTTATCAGTCTTAAGAAGACCTCCTATACCATCAGAAACCTTCTTAGACTTAGTATAGTATATACCGGTCCCCGGTACAGAAAGTGTTGTAGTAGAACGTCCGCTTGTACTTATGGACTGTCTTACACCCTTAGTTCCAAAGGATAGGCTTACGCCGCCCTTACTTAGGTTCAGCTTAACGCCCTTAGTCAAAGTGATACTTTTTCTGAAATTAAGACCCATACATACCTCCTTTTCTTAGAGCATATGCGCTCTCAACTCTTCTGCACTAAGTGGACTCATAAGAGCAGGTGCTATATCAAAAGGAGTAAAGCATCCCATCTGTCCCTGCTTAGAAAGCTTATGTGCAGCTCTTGCAAATGCTACGATAACACTTCCTGTGAATTCAGGATTTGAATCAAGCTT
>DOVJ01000158.1 GCA_003520145.1 Eubacterium sp. | reverse complement strand
ATAATAGCTTCTATGTTCTTAAGTTCATCAACAGCCGCCTTATAGCCTTCTTCTCCATCCTTTGCTTTCATGTTCACGATAAGTATTATATTCTGGCAAACATGATCATAAGCTATAACCTTATCAAACAGCATCAGATCCAGATCCTTAAAGCCTTCTGTATCCTCAGCATCCGTCCTCGCTGCAGGTTCACAAAGAGCAAAGTAATCATAGGAAAAGTAACCTACAAGTCCACCTGTAAAGGTCGGAAGTCCCTTCATCCTTGGGCTTCTGTAATCAGAAAGGAGCTTTCTTATATACTCTGCGGGGTTCTCTGTTTTAATCTCCCTGCCATCGATATTAAGAACTCCGTTAGATGCAGTAACTGTCATAACCGGGTCATAACCAAGATAAGTATATCTTCCCCACTTTTCACTGTTCTGCGCAGATTCAAGCATATATGCATGAGATGATCTGCTCTTTAGTATCTTGATCAATTCTATCGGTGTGATATAATCCGAAAGAATCCTTCCCGCCACAGGAACTATATCATAGTTCCCACTTTCATACAATTCTTTGACATAATTTGATTCTGTTATCAATTTCATAACAAATCTCCTTTCTGCGCTCATACAAAGAAAAAATCCTGACGAGTCAATAAGACTCGTCAGGACAGTTATATTCTCATAATATACTGCGGTACCACCTGACTTGATCTGGTTAAGATCCACTCTATTATCATACTTACATATGACCCTCGCTGATAACGGATGAGGTTCCCGTCGATTCATACTCTCACATCACGCGATTTCCGATCGCCCTCGCAAGTCCATTCGATATGCGGCTAATGTTGTCTCGCACCACACGACAACTCTCTGTGAATAGCTTGGCATACCTACTTACTCTTGTTCATAGGTTTGCTTTATTAAACTGTTATCATCTTACAACAAGCCAAGATATTTGTCAACAAGTTTTTTATATTTTTTCTTCACTCTATCTCTCCGCCGCCTATGACTAATCCCCCTTCATCATAGAATACAGCAGCCTGACCTGGTGCTATAGCTTTAACCGACTTATCGAAGTGCACTCTCACAGTATCATCCCCAGTTTTCTCGAGATATCCGCTCTGCCCTATATGTCTATATCTCGCCTTAACAAAGCACTTTAATCTCTCACCATCTTTTAATCCATCTATAGCCATAAAGTTAACATTCTTACATACGATTTCATCACTATAGAGCGAGCTTTCATCGCTTAAGACCACCTCGTTAGTATCTACGCATATCTCCTTCACATAAGCAGGATGACCAAGCGCTATTCCAAGCCCCTTTCTCTGCCCTACCGTATAGTGAATGATACCCTTATGCTTTCCAAGAACATGTCCCTCTTCATCGACAAAATCACCTTCGCCAGAAACACCCCCCGCTGCATGTTCCTTCACATACTCAGCATAATCCCCATCAGGTATGAAGCATATCTCCTGGGAATCGGCTTTAGAAGCCACCTCGATATCTGCCTCCAAAGCAAGCTCTCGAACTCTGCTTTTGCTTAATTCACCTAGAGGGAATATAGTTCTTGCTAACTGCTCCTGCGTCAGATTATAGAGCATATAGGACTGATCCTTCTCTTTAAAAAGAGCAGTCTTTACTGCCAATCTGCCGCCCACAGTCTTTTCTATGCGCGCATAATGTCCTGTCGCTACATACTCTGCCCCAAGTTCATCTGCAGCCTCGATAAGCTTTGCCCACTTTACATAGCGGTTACATATGACACACGGACTCGGAGTCCTGCCATGAACATAAGCCTCAACAAAAGGCTTTATAACAGCCTCAGAAAAAGCACTAGCACACTCAATCACATGATGCTCTATCATAAGCTTATCTGCAACAGCCTTAGCATCCTCTATTTCTCTCCAGCGCTTATCATTCAGATTCTCAGGATCCCACATACGAAGTGTTGCACCCACTACTTCATACCCCTGATCCTTAAGAAGCTGTGCGGTTACAGCGCTATCAACACCGCCCGACATACCAACCAAAACTCTAGCCATACTATACCCTAACCTAGATAATCTCGAAACCATACAGTCTGTCATGGATAGCTATAAGCTTAACACCACCTATGCTTGCATTCATGAAGAAATCATCGATGCTTACATACACTTTGTTGTCCAATCTTATCTTGCATTCTTCTCCATCCATGAAGGATTCAACTACATATTCTTTGTTCACATAACCAAACGAAACCTTGCATGGTGATTTGAGAACATGATACAGATCAAAAAAATCAAAAAAGATTTCATCAAACTCCATTATCTTATACATGTCCTCTATAAGAAGCTTCATAATAGTCAGATTTCCAAAGAAGGTACTGTACTTTATACGCTCACCAAGAAATGCTTTCGCATACTGATACTTCTCGCATGCCTCTTCAACCTTCCCGGCATCACTTAATATATGCGCATACCTGGTATAGATCTCAGGCACAGGATCGAAAGGATCCTTCAGATTCTTCGCCTTCTGATAAGCTTTCGTCACAAGCTTTTCGTACATCTCACTGCTTTTCTCGACATAGTAACCGTTCCTGTACATATCGGCAATCTTATACATAGCCACGAGATTACCCTTATCCATCAGCTTGTGAAAGTATTCAAAAGCCAGCTTGTAATCTTTAGTACCGGTACGACCATAATACCATATATAAGCAAGTCCTTCATAGGCTTTATCATAATCGCACTCTGCAGCCATCTCATAATACTTAAGTGCGAGATCAAACTCTCTTTTTTCGTAATAATAGCCCCCGAGCTCCATCATATACTTAGGGTCTTTTGTTTCCTGTATCAAAAAAGACAAAGCCTCTATGTACGCCAGAACATTTTTACTAGAATAATCCGTTCTGTCATCGAAGCTTTTGATAATCTTAAGTGCTTCCTCTTCAGTCATAGGCAGCCTCTCCTTCTCTTATTCTTCGCCTACAAGCTTAACAACCTTGTAATCATGCTCCACCGCAGGCAGAAACACATGTATAATGTCATCCAAACGCAGCTTAAGGCTCGATGTATTCATGCACGGATGACATCCAACATACTCATCCTTAAGTATATCCTCATCGATCAAAAGCTGCACTCTGTGGTCCTTATCATTCATAAGTCCAAGTACACTAACAGACCCCGGAGTTATATCAAGAAACTTAAGCAAATCTTTGGCATCAGCAAAAGAAAGCCTTGCTGAGTTGATCTGACTCGACAGCTCCTTGGTCTTGAATCTCTTTTTTCCTGGCATCATAAGAAGATAATATGCAGTCTTCTGCCTGTTACACAAAAAAAGATTCTTGCATATATCTACACCAAGCTTCTTACCTATATCATCGCAGACTTCCATATTGTCAGCAGGCACATGGTCAAGGTGCTCATATTCTATATCGAGTTTCTCAAGTAACTCATAAGTTCTCACCTCTCTAGAAAGGCGTCCTTCGAAGTTCATCACATATCCTCCACGACTATATCCGCCACCTTACAGTTCGCAACACTTATAAGATCAGATGGTGATAATTCTATCTGATATCCCACCTTCCCTGCACT
>DOVJ01000071.1 GCA_003520145.1 Eubacterium sp. | reverse complement strand
CGGTTATAATCCATGATCATAAGCTGCTCATCAGGGAAGAGAACACTTAAGAAGTAATTGAATTCCTCATCACCTGTGTATCCAGGATTTTCCTCCCTTCTCTTAAGACCAACCTTAACTGCAGATGCAGCTCTATGATGTCCATCTGCTATATAAGTAGCATCTATACCGGCAAATGCTTCTTCAATCGCGTCAATAGAAGCCTTATCACCGATTTTCCACACTTCGTGTCTGATACCATCAGGACTGACAAAATCATAAAGAGGTTCCTGTCTCTTAGCATCCTCTATCTCAGCATTGATGACTGCGTTAGCACGGTAAGCAAGGAATATAGGTCCTGTCTGTGCACTACATGTATTCACATGATTGATTCTGTCTACTTCCTTATCAGCTCTGGTATTCTCATGCTTCTTGATGGTACCCTTCACATATTCATCGATTGAAGAACATGCAACAAGTCCTGTCTGAACACGACCATTCATAGTAAGCTCATATACATAATATGCTCTATCGCTGTCACATACATAAGTACCGTTATCTATAGCACTATTAAGAAGCTCCTTAGCCTTAGCGTAGACTCTCTCATCATATGTATCTACATCATCATCAAAAGAAGTCTCAGCTCTGTCTATAGCGAGGAAGGAAAGTGGCTCTCTTGCAACTTCAGCCTTAGCCTCAGCTCTGTTATACACATCATAAGGAAGCGCTGCCACTCTGTCAGCAACATCCTGTCTTGGTCTTACACACTCAAAAGGTAATACTCTCATATCTTATATATCCTTTCTTACTTTCCTGTAAATATCATCCTGAAAAGCTTTACAGGAGTAATCTTGTTGCCCTTATAAAAGGCCGTCATCTTATAGAGTCTTCCTGCTACAAATATCAACAATATTTCCAAAGCAATCATGATTACGATCGCCAATATGCCTAAACCTAACGGTACTATACCCAAACACAACGTAGCTGGTAATATCATAGACGATACAAAAGGCACTATGCTCATCCATACTGGAGGATTACCACCTGATGCAGCTGCAGATATAAATCCGCCAAAGAGTACGATATAGAACGCTATTACAAGAACAATTACAAAGTACCCCTGATTAGCAGTTGCCTCTTCCTTAGTATTAGATATAGCTCCCGCAATAGTTGAAAGCGAAGCAAAAAGTGATATGCCTAAGATCAATGCTACCACTGCAAGTACGATGTTGAGTGGAGTAAAGATTCCATGTTCGCCAAATGACTTAACAAACTCAAATATAGTTGCCTCAACTCCTTCAAATGCATTGTCTACAATCTTTATACCGACAACAAATCCGAGTATCAAAGATATAACCCAAGACAAAATCTGAAGAATACCTGCAGTTAATATTCCTAAAAACTTTCCAAGCATAAGTGCTTGAGGAGAAACCGATATAAGCATGGTATCCATGAGCTTAGATGCTTTCTCGTCAACTATAGAACCTGTTATAGCAATTCCATACATAAGCACTACAAAGTATACGATCATACATGTCATGAATACAAGAACAAGCTTGAATCCCATCTTAATATTCTTGAGTTCTTTTTCTTTTGCCTGCTCTTTGTTAAGCTTATCTGCTTCTGAATCAGATGCAGTAACAGATCTCATACTGCTATTAGTCGGAATCGATAATTGATTGAGCTTATCAAGCTCAAGTCCAACTGACACTATATTCAGGATATTACTGTAACGGTTAAAGAAACTACTTAAGTTATCAACATCCTTTTTACTGATTCCAGCCTTAGATGGAAGTATATATGTGGCCACAAGTTCTTTATCCTCGCAGATAACACGATATATAACTGTCTTATCTCCATCCTTAACATCCATAAGAGCATCATCTACGCTCTTATAATTCTTATAAACCTTATCACTGTAGTTTTCTTCTCCAAGAAGATTAAGGAATGAATAATCTGCCGAAGGTGCATATTCATTGACTACATATATGTTCTCTACAGCTGTTTTCTTTAATTTCTCCTCATTCTTCTTATCGTCTTTGCTCTTAGATGCAATTATCAAGAATACGATCACAGGAACCAAAAACAAAAGCAGTGATACAAGGCAAGTTGTAATCTTATATGACTTTGAATTCACCTGATTCTTGAATGTAAATCCAAATACTTTACCAAAATTCTTAAACATATCCCCCTATCCTTTCAATGCCTTTATGATCGACTTAAATCCAGGTATCGTATTACCTGACAAAAGAAGACCTTTGTATATTCTTGCAGAGAGCATCATAATTGCTACAAGCACCACTACCTGAATAGCCCATGAAGCTATAAGAAGAATTAAGCTCATCCTGCCTGTCAGATAAAGAATAGGTGCACTGAACATAGAAAATGGTGGAACAAGTCCAAGTAACATATGAAGATTGGATTGACCAGCTAACACAAAAGCACCAATATATCCGATAAAACTTATTACCATAACAGCGCCATTAGCAGACTGGATATCTTCAGTCTTATTAACTGTACTTCCCATGAGACCTGCAAGTGTGCCAAATATAGCAAAAGCAAGCAAGAGTCCGATCATCTGGATGATGACACCCTTAACTCCAAAACTAAAGAATATACTGAAGTCAACACCTGCGCTTTCGACCTTACTTAAATCGGCTCCCATAGCATTTTCCATAATAAATCTGGTTATGTATGAACCAAGAATACCCATAAGCATAGCAACAAGTATAAGTGACAATGTTCCTATGATCTTACCTGCAAGAAGCGCCATAGGTCTTACAGAAGAAAGAACTGTCTCGGCAAGCTTACTGGTCTTCTCGAGAGAAACAGATGTAAGGATATACGTACTTACAAGTGTAACCACAACGAATATGATCATAACATAAGACATTACATATGATTCGAACTTAGAATCAGTGATAATGGAATCTCTCTCGCTTATATAATCACGCTCTTCTATCTTACGCGAAAAAGTGCCCTTATTAATAAGTGCTATCTTCTCATAATCAAGACCAGCCAAAGCCATTCGCTTGTTATCCAAAACACCGGATGCGAAATCAAGAAGTGTTTGAAGCTTATCTGTATCAAGCTTGGTATTATCACTATAATACATAGTAATATTATACCCATCTTCTGATTTATCAATCAGGATAAGGCAATCCTTTTCACCTTCAACCTTAACCTCATCAGCCTTGATAACTTCAGCTTTAAGGCCGGCAACACCAAAGCCCCATTCCTCTATATCTATGTCCATATCAGTTTTATCATAGATATAAAGTTTCTCTACGCCGATATCCTTTAACTTAGTCTCTTTTTCCTTAGTTGCCTTCTTCTGTCCCGAACTGCTCATGATATAAGTAAGCGGTGTCATAAGTATAAGGACAAGAATAACAAAGCACAATTCAAGCAAAACTGCTTTATTCTTAAGGTTCTGAATGACAGTAAATCTGAAAACTTCAGAAAAGCCCTTGAGACTGTATATATTCTCACTCTTACTACGCTTCGACAACCTCGTCACCCACCTCTCTTACAAATATCTCATGGAGAGTCAACTCGCTAAGGTCGAACTTTATGATGTTAATACCTGCATCTATAAGAGTCTTAAGAAGACTATTAGCCTGCTCATCACCTGTAACCTTAAGTGTATATTCATACTCCTTGCATGATACAAGCTTAACCCCAGCTGCCTCGATATACTTAGCTATATCCTGTTCAACCTTGATAACAAGATTGAGTCTTCCATAAGACTTCTTGATCTCGTTAAGATTGCCTGAAACTACAGCCTTCGAACGATGCATGATAGTGATATCTGTACAGAATTCCTCAACTACCTCCATCTGATGACTAGACATGATTATATACTTTCCTGCGTCTACCTGCTCACGAACGATTTCCTTCAAAAGGTCTGTGTTAAC
>DOVJ01000145.1 GCA_003520145.1 Eubacterium sp. | reverse complement strand
GTGAAGATATATGTGCGTTTGGTAAGAAGACTGCACGGTATAGAGGCAATAATCTCATGCGCTTAAGAGGACGCATGCTTGAAAATCCGACAGTCAGTATGACAGTGTGGTCGAAGCTTTACAGAAGGTCTGTTATAGATAATAATGATCTGTTTTTTGATACGAACTTGAGTCATTCGGAGGATAGTGATTTTCTTCTTAGATATACAGCTTTTTGTAAGAGTATAGTAGTTACTGATCGTCCTCTTTATAATTACTCAATTGATAATACTTCTACCATGAGAAGTTTTACTGGAGATAAGATCGCAAGCTATACAGAAGCGATGGAGAAAGCTTATGATTATGTGACAGAGAAGGAACCTAAGTTTGCTAAGCAGATAGTTTCTTATGTGCTTGTTCACTTTAACATAGCTTGTGTAAGAGAGATATATACTGCAAAGAATAATGCTTCATCAAAGGATAAGCTTAAGGCTCTTAAGTCTCTTGCCCGCGAGGATGTTTTTGATATATGTCTTCGCAAGTTGAAGATTACAAGAGCGCTCCCAAAGCCTAGGTTATGGCCGGTTTTGTGCTGTAAGCTTAAGCTTTACAGAGTCGCATCGCTTGCTTATAAGTTAAGAGCTTCATCTAACGATAGGAAGGAGAGCCATACATGATCAATGTTCTGATATTCGGACTCAATGAGAATCCGGGAGGTGTTGAGAGCTTCCTGTATAATTATGTTACCAATATAGATAAGACAAGAGTGCACTTTGATTTCTTGTGTAATTCTGATAGAGAAGTCGCTTATGAGAAGGAACTTAAGGCATATGGCTGTAGATTCTATCATGTTACACCACGTAATATTAATCCTGCGATCTTCTACAGAAAGCTTCATGCTTTCTTTGCTATGAAGGCAGACAGATATGATGCCATATGGGTTAACATAAACAGTCTTGCTAACATAGATTACCTTAAGTATGCAAAGAAGTTCGGCATCAAGAGGCGCATAGTTCACAGCCATAATTCTATGAACATGGATAGTAACTTTAAGGGTCAGTTAAGAGGTGTTCTCCATCATAAGAACAAGATAGGTATAGAACACTATGCTACTGATTTCTTTGCCTGTTCAAAGCAGGCCGCTAAGTGGTTCTATAAGCCGTCTCTTATTGATCAGGTAAGAGTAATACCGAATGCCATAGATATCAGTAAGATGAGATATGATAAGAAAGCGGCAAGGGAGATAAGAACAGAATTCGGACTTAAGGATGAGCTTCTTATCGGCAATATCGGAAGACTTCACTTTCAGAAGAATCAGAGCTTTGCTTTGGATATCTTCAAAAAGGTACTTGATGAACGAAGTGATGCGCGTCTCATGCTTGTTGGTGACGGTGAAGATCGCGAGATGCTCGTTCAGAAAGCAAAGGACCTCGGAATAGAAGACAAGGTCATATTCACCGGAGTAAGAAGAGATATACCTAAGATTCTGTCAGCTCTTGATGTATTCCTTTTCCCTTCGCTTTTTGAAGGACTTGGTATAGCTGCACTTGAAGCGGAGGCTGCAGGTATTCCAGTTGTTGCATCTAAGGATACTATACCGGATGAACTGAAGGTTAATTCAAACTTTGAATTCGTATCTTTGGATGAGCCTGCCGCAATTTGGGCAGAGGACGTTGTATGGCTTTCAGACGTAGGCAAAGAAGCATGGGATAATATTCAGGAAAACTTTGCGCATGCGGGTTATGACATCAAGGTGCAGGCTAGGAAGCTTACGAGATATTTTGAAAGTATGGAAGGGTAAGATATGAAAAAGTATATCATAACAGAGATTTCGGGTGATCTTGCTCATGCCGGAACAAAGGCTACTGCGGATATTGCTAAGATAGCAAGTGGTATGGGCTACAAAAGGATTAACGTGAAGATGAATACTACTAAGGAGGGTATCATACCGAAAATCCAGAGACAGATAGGATTTATGGCAGGATGGGACAACGCCTATGATCACATAGAGGAAGGAAGTCTTGTGTTACTTCAGCATCCATTCCACTATCCACAGCTTACCAGAAATCATATACTTAAGAAGCTGAAGGCAAAGAAGCATATCAAGGTCATAGGTCTTATTCACGATGTAGAGAAGCTTAGAGCCTTTAGATATAACGATTATTATAAAAAAGAATTCGAATTCATGATGGATTATGATGACGTACTTATAGTTCATAACGACAAGATGAAGGAATACTTCCTGTCTATAGGCTGCCCTGAGGAGAAACTTGTAGTCCTAGATATATTTGATTATCTAAAGAGTGAGGAGGGCATACATAAGCCTTCGTTTGCCAAGAAGATAACAGTTGCTGGTAATCTTGATACGACTAAGTGTGGATATGTCGGTGGACTTAAGGATATAGAGGGGGTCGATGTGACTCTATATGGTCCTAATTATGACGAGTCTATGAGTGAATATGATAATATCCACTATGAAGGAATAGTTCCTTCAGATGAGCTGCCATCTAAGCTTACAGAAGGCTTTGGCCTTGTGTGGGATGGTTCTAGTATAGATGGCTGTGTGGGTGAATCAGGTCAGTATCTGAAGTATAATAATCCACATAAGTTATCTCTTTACTTAAGTGCAGGGCTTCCTGTGGTTCTCTGGAATGAAGCTGCTGAAAGCGGTTTTGTGAAGGAAAACAAGGTCGGAGTGTGTGTTGGTTCACTTACTGAATTAAAGGATGTGCTTGGCGGTATGACTTCGGAAGAATACGATGAGATGGCAGGACGTGCTAGTGTTGTGTCAGGAAGACTTACAACAGGCTTTTATACTAAGAAAGCGCTAGCATGCGCTGAGGGTCTGATCTGATGCTTGTTTTGTTTCTTATCATAACTTTGCTGTTCATGATTCTGAACTTTGCGGTATTTGACAAGGATTATATGCATCCGTCGTTTCTTTATTGCGCGGTTTTCTTTGTTGCGGGCTTTGTAGCCTTGCTTGGCGAAGAAACATTTGCAGTAAGGCTTCATAGTGAGACTGTTATAGTATTCTTTGTGACTTATGTGATATTCTTTTTGGTATCATTTTATATCAGGTATCGAGCACAGAATAAGCAGATAGTGCATCTTAAGGATAACAGGATAGCTAATTCGTATATATATGTCAATGATGGTATAACGATTGCACTTATATTGCTTGAGCTTGTTACGATATACTTCTTTATCAAGTACCTTAAGGATGTGTCAATAGCATATGATGGCAATGCAAGAGGACTTAAGGAGTGCATAGAACTCTTCAACAACCTGACAAAGTTCTGGACTAGCACATGGAAAGACATGGATGTTGTGGTTCCTATGCCGTACAGAATAGGTAATCCTACGACTCAGGCTGCGAGCTACATGCTTATATATGTGCTTGTGAATAATTATATAGTTACTAAGCGCGTGAATATATGGCAGCTGATAGCGGTTATGCTTCAGTGTGTGCTTATTGTTCTGAACGGAAGCAGAAGTCCTCTTTTTAGGATCATACTTATGGTCTTCATACTCTATTATATCCTTGAGTATAAGTCAAGACCTAAGAAGAATTCTGATTATAAGTTCATCTTCAGGCTTATTGCCATGATTCCGGTTATGGCGATTGGATTTATGCTGATGCTCGTTCTTATGGGAAGAACAGATACATCGGGAAGTTTTTTTAGGTCTCTATATATCTATATAGGCGCACCTTTGGTGAACTTTGATTCTTTCCTTGTTAAGCAGATTCACGCTGCGCCACATGAATTGTGGGGAGGACAGACATTTGGTGGTCTCTATGCATATATAGGTAAGCAACTTGGGGATGATTCTCTCATGGTCGAGTCTATCAATCGCTTTACCTATAGTGACAATGGTATAGAGACGGGCAATGTTTATACTTGTCTGTACTTTTACCAATATGATTTTGGCTTTGTTGGAATTGTGATTTTAACCTCAATCATGGCATTGTATTACTCCTATACATACGAAAAGGTATGTACTGGTAATGGACGTAAGGTCTTTGATTTTAGGTTATATATATATACATATTTGTTCAACGATTTGGTTATGTCTATTTTTTCGGCGAGATTCTATACTACTGTGTTTGACGGCATATTTCTTAAACTATTGCTATTTAGCGCGATTTATTGTATAGTATTGTTTAATGACAAGATAGAATGGAAAAAGAGATACATTATAAAAAGGAGTTAATTATGAAAACAGTTTATACATGTTTTTCGACAGATGTTATTCATGAGGGACATCTGAATATTATTGCAAACGCTAGGAAGTACGGAAGAGTTGTGGTTGGATGCTTAAGCGACAAGGAACTTATCCGCTGTACTAAGTTCCCTACAATCAACGAAAATGAGCGTATGGAATTATATAAGGGTTTAGAAGGTGTTGATGAGGTTGTTCTTCAGGATGATATGCTCTACACAGATATCATAGAGAAGCTTCGTCCTGATTATATCGTTCATGGTGATAACTGGAAGTCGGGACCAGAGAAGGTTATACGTGATCATGTGGAGAAACTCTTGTCTGCATATGGCGGTGAGATAGTTGATATAGCTTATACATATAATGATCAGGTTAAGAAGGTTGATCAAAGACTTAAGGAAAAGCTTGCTATGCCTGAGTACAGAAGAAAGAGACTTCGTCAGCTTAT
>DOVJ01000136.1 GCA_003520145.1 Eubacterium sp. | reverse complement strand
ACTTTTCTGAAATGATTACCTCGCACGTAGTCATTGCTAAAAAGCAAAGAAAGCATACATATAAAGCAAACTTCTCGGTTGCTGTCCATATGTGCAGACTCTTTTTCTATGAAAGAGCATCACCACCTGATTTGGAAACCATAATTGCTAGAAATCTTATACCGATACGGCCAGAACGACATCACACTCGAAATCTGACTGTAAAGATTTTCCATGGTTTCCTGTATAGAGTAGCATAATCGTAATGAATTTAATACCTTTTTTTGGCAGACTTTTGTCTGTCTTATTGTGATGTTCAGAAATAAAACAAGAGCGATTGAAGATATAAATATCTCCATCGCTCTTACTTATTTCGGGGTTAGTCCCTTATTCATTCAATGTAAACTTAATGACATTGGTTTTTACACCTCCCTTAAGAAATCTTTGTTTGTTGCTTAGATAGTACTTAGTCTAATGTGTATGCCATAACCTTTTCCTTGGTATACTCAAGACTTTCTTCTTCGGTTAGGAACTTTACGAATGGAACACGAGGTCCTTTGCTTCCAACGCCTGTGTTGTTATATTCTACATAGCCAACTGTTTCGTGATAGTCGTCCTTGTTCCATGGTGAATAACCGCAATCCATGATGCAATCGCCGATCTCTGAATTGAGAATGGCAATCTTTGCATGCATGCGCCAAGGTCTGGCGAGATAGAAGCGTTCTTTGGCATCTTCACCGACAATCTTGCAGTGGTTGAATACAAAGCCATATCTGTAGCCTTCATAAGTGGAAGGTGCAGCGATATAGCCGCCAGGTGAAGTATACTTTCTGTCGAGACATCTTATGATGCAGTTATCAAAGTAAGCAACTGCGCTTCCAAATATGAAGTCTACATCGCCTTCGATTATACAGTTTTCGAAAAGCTGATGACGAAGTATACGTGGGAAGTTCTCTGTTGGTCCTAAGAAGCCCTTTGCAGAATTGGCTTTCATAGGGAGAGGACCAACAAATAGAGTATCCTGATGACCTGATAACTGACAATTACGTACTGTTATCATATCGCCTTCTGTATATAAGGCAACTGCCTGACCGATATCAGGACTACTGCCTGCGCTGTTTATGATAGACATATTCTCAAGAGTTATGTTGTCGCCGAGGGCGATAAAAGTGTAGGATCTGAAGGTGCCCAAAGGTTCACCGTTCTCATCCTTCATCTTGGCAGAATTGCCATGTGTTATGATGGTGTTCTCACGCGATTCGCCACGGATGATGACGTCATCGCGTCTTAGAGATACGACTTCATCGTAGATACCGTTCTTTATGAAAATCTCTTTTTCATCATGGAGATTGTCAATTGCTTGTTGGATAGAAGTGTAATCGCCTTCGCCGTTTTTTGAAACAGTAATCATAAAACTCATTCTCCCTCTTGCATTTTTCTTATAATGATATTATACTATATATGTTATAAATAATAAAGAGGTAATTGTAAAAATGTTAGAAATAAAGGACAACGTCATAGATGTTGAATCCTATCTATATCTCAGAAGTAAAGTCGGTTGGCGTGAACTTCTTGAAAGTCAGGCTGTTATGGCACTTCAGAATTCTATTGTGACTAAGGCCGCTTATCTGGATGGGGAGCTCGTTGGCATGGGAAGAATCGTAGGTGATCGTGCGGTTATATCTTATATACAGGATCTTATAGTTATTCCTGATGCGCAGAGTAAGGGCGTTGGTTCAAAGCTTCTTGATTCACTTATAGATTATGTGAAGGATATGACTATAGACGGATCTCAGATGATGTTATGTCTGATGTGTGCCAAGGGAAGAGAGAAGTTTTATCTAAAGCATGATTTTATTGCCAGACCTACACCTGAGTTGGGTCCTGGTATGATTCAATATATCAGAAAGTTCGAGGAAATATAGATGGCGGGTAATTATAAGGCGGTTGTCAGGAATATAGATTCAACTATGCAGAAGTTATGGCATGTATATAATATAACTCTTGATGCTGTATATGGTTGGGCGGATATACTTGATATGGCACAGAAACTTATAGATGGAGATGTTAACGGGCTTGGTTCAGTAACTATATCTGAGAGAGCTACAACACCTGAGATTGAGTGTATACAGAATTTTGATCCGAATAATGTTATATTAAGAGAGGTCCCATTATTCCAGAGACCTTATGGACTTTTTAGTGTTGCAGGATTCAGCGCTGATTATGAGACTCCTGTTAAGATAACATGGTATGAGTCGACTCCTCTTCTTAGGATATATTCTTTGAAGAAGTTGTCTGTAGATGATATTAAGGATTATTTATCAACATTTTGATTTAGTAATAAGCGGGTGTAGTTCAGTGGTAGAACACCAGCTTCCCAAGCTGGTTATGCGGGTTCGATTCCCGTCATCCGCTCTTTTGCATATGAAAGGGTTGTTATGAGAGAAGAATTATCAAGAAGTGTGCTTCTGGTAGGTGAAGAGGCTATAGAGAAGCTTAAGAGAGCTAAGATTGCTGTATTTGGACTTGGCGGAGTCGGTGGCTATGTATGTGAAGCCTTGGCAAGAGCTGGTATAGGCTCTATGCTTCTAGTTGATAACGACACTGTTAATCTGTCTAATATTAATCGTCAGATCATAGCTTTGCATAGCACTGTTGGTCAGAAGAAAACTGAGGTTATGAAAAAGCGCGTATTAGATATTAATCCGGATATTGATGTACAAGTAAGGGATGAATTCTTTTTGCCTGAGAATTCTTCCTCTTTCGTTTTTAAGGATTTTGATTATATAGTTGATGCTATAGATACAGTTACAGCCAAGATAGAACTCATCATGAAGGCTAAGGAATACTCGGTTCCTGTGATAAGTGCTATGGGTGCTGGTAATAAGCTTGATGCAGGAGCATTTGAAGTGACTGATATATATAGCACTCATGATTGTCCTTTGGCTAAGGTTATGCGAAGAGAATTGAAGAAGCGTGGAGTTGAGACACTTAAAGTGGTTTATTCCACGGCGATTGCGATAAAGCCTGATACTGACGAAAGAGGCGTCGTAGGCAGTATGTCCTATGTGCCGGGAGTCAGCGGTCTTATCATTGCTGGTGAAGTTATAAAAGATATAATAGGAGCTTGATGATATGGATGTAAGAGAAGAAGTAAGAAAGATGAAAGCGGATGTTCCTCGGATGGCAGCATCATCTCTGGAAGTTCGTAATGATGCCTTGGGACGTATAGCTTCACGCCTTGAGGAGAATCGTGATAAGATATTTGCGGCTAATAAGCTTGATATGGAAGCTGCAGAGGCTAATGGTGTTGCAGCTTCTGTGCAGAAGAGACTTAAGTATAACGAGGCAAAGTTAAGAGACAGTATATCAGGTATCATGGGACTTATATGGCTTGATGATCCTGTTGGAAGGACACTTCTAAAAAGACAGCTTGATGATAATCTTATACTTACAAGAGTGAGTGTCCCTATAGGCGTTATAGGTGTTATCTTCGAGGCAAGACCTGATGCGCTTATACAGGTGGCTTCTCTGTGTATCAAGAGTGGTAACTGTGCTGTTTTGAAGGGTGGCAAGGAAACATCGCATACTAACAAGGTTCTTTTTGATATCATCAAGGAGTGCGTCATAGAGAGTGGACTGCCGCAGGGCAGCCTTCTTCAGGTTGAAGCTCATAGTGAGATAGATGAACTTCTAAAGTGTGATACAGAAGTTGATCTGCTTATCCCTAGAGGTTCCAATACATTTGTCAGATATATCATGGATCA
>DOVJ01000147.1 GCA_003520145.1 Eubacterium sp. | reverse complement strand
ATTCCAACTATCCGCAATAAATCTATTACTGTCATAATCCTTTTTCTTTACCGGATAAAGAAGCGGAATCTTCTCAAATTCTCCACCACATTTAGCGCAGCGGTTTCCTATCAGACCGGCAATCTTATCTTTTTCACAAAGACCAATCCCAACATTCCCATGAAGAAATGCCAATTCCGGAAGATTATCGGCAATCGCCATACACCTGCTATATGCTTGCAATAACAATGGATCCCAGTTAAATGTCGCCACAAGATCTTTATTTGTAAGTCCTAAAAGCAGAAAGTCATAGGCTGTCGGCTCGTCAGGAATTTGAAAAGACATAAAGTAATCTTCAATTCGCTTTTCAAGTTCATTTCTAGCATTATCACAATCTTCACGATCATGCATTTCCATATAGATGTCTTCCAGATTATCACTATTTGTCTTCAAATTGCATCCTGAAATGATATCCCTCATTCCAAGCTTATCAACAAATCCGGTCATAGCAGATATTTTTTGCCCATTCTTGTCACCATTAAGAATAGCAGCGACGCTAGCACCTGCTCCAAGAATAACAACATGTGGTCGTTTCTTCATTAGTAGCTCAAATTCCTCAACTGTAACCTGTCGTTCCATTTCTTGTTCTTCCTGTTCTTTTTTCCATGCCTCAAAGTCAGCATCAAGTTCTTCTTGAGATATCGGTTTGCCACCCTCTCCTATTACAGGATTATAAAGTTCTGCATCGTCAGGAATAAATATATTCCCTTTTTCTACCGTACCCATCGACGCAAGAGTCTCACAGAAATGAACCATCCCATAGCCATCACTAATAACCGCTCCAGTATGAAGGTCGTTTACAAAAACATCTTTTAATAGAAAAATGTGATCTTCTTCAGTTAAATCGCCCCATCGTTTGCCTTCGTATTTGCTATATTCTGACATTTCTTAAGTAATCCCCTCTTGCCTATTCTTATACTCTTCAAACCGACTCATTAGCTCACGCTCTTTATCTTGCGTGAATAACCTAAATAACCTCAATTCTCATTCAAACATATCTTCTGATTCTTGCTTCTTGGCTTATCAGGATAAAGGTAACTAACTTCTCCACTTTCAAGCATCTCTTTTATTATTTCACGCTGCGTATTTGTAAGCCTTGCATAGCCCATCTCAGATGCAAGCTCATTCATAGAAAGATCGCCCTTGCTCCTTAACGTGTCAATTATCATGTTCTTCAACTCCACACGACTACGTCTGACACTCACATTATCCTTTTTATTCCCTTCCATTCTTGGAACTTCTATAGAAGCCGGAACATCCTCCTTCTTCGTAAAAACTGGATGAATCGGTAGAACTGTTACAAAATAAGTCCTTTCAGCATCCGTTTCAAATACTGGCAAGTCAGAACCATTATTCAGCATTGCCTCTATAATTGTCGGCACACCCGTATTTCGACCTTCAACAATGTCAAGTTCTTTCAGAAAATCTCCTATACGTCTGTTCCTGTATCTTCTTGATATTAGAACTCTTTTCTCTAAGTTCTCATCTGTAATTGACCAGTCTGGACCAGGATGGCTTGTTATTTCCATCTTGTCTGGTGTGACCATCACGGTGATTGGTTCATGTATCTGATATGAACGATGGTATATTGCGTTGCTGAGAGCTTCTTCCACAGCCGCATATGGCCAGTTAAATGCGCGTATAGCTAGCTCATCATCCGGCACTTTAGTTACATATTCTTTAATTATGTAATTTTGAATATATGCCAGCGCATCCCTGAGTTGCTTATCAAGTGGTCCTCTAAAGATTTTCTCTGTCATCCCCCTCCCTGTCGGATCTGGTTTATCGATTACTTCGATTCTTGCACACGAGAAATAATCTTCTGGATCCTCGTGGAAAAACATCAAACCAACATTCAACGGTTTCCGATATTCTATCGGGCCCCTTATGATCTTCATATCAGTAGCTACATCTTCTACTGATCTATTCATAACATTTACGTACAGATCACTGCCAACAGCATGTAAATAATCGGCAAGTAATGCCGGTCGCATATCATCTACTCTTGCCTGATAGTTTATCCTATCATCAAATGGCACATCTCTTGCCATAGAGATTAGTTCCCGTTCTTCTCGACTATTAGCCTTTATCGTCCTTGAACCCTTACGGATATAATAAGCCCTTAGACTCTTTTTACCTTTCTCTGTGTAAAACTTTTCAGGGCAAGTATATGGTCTTTCTTCTCCGCCAGAAGCCCACAATACAAGAATCTCTCTTCCGTTAATAGTGTAGGGCTCAATCACAGGTATATATCTCGGCTCTATTAGGTTGCATTTATTGAGAATATCTTGTTGTATCCGATCTAAAGAGTCAGGATTCAATCCTTTCACTGGAAGGATCGGTCTGCCATTTTCTTCCTCCACACCTATAAGGATATAGCCCCCGCCCATATTATCAAAGTCATTGGCGTAAGCCGTCAGCGTATGGATTATCGGTTCAGGATTCCAGTCCTCCTTGTATTCTATGCGAGTACGTTCAACTTTCCGTTGATAAAGTAAATCTTCCACATTAATTGGCAATGCCATATCCCATGCCCTCCTTGATGAGTTGGTATACCTAAAAAACTTTAACCATAATGCCTTAGCAAGCTTAGTAGGTTTCGTAGGCTTATATTCGCTTTACAGCCTTAATAACCTCAGTCAAGAAGATGAGTCTTCCATCGCACCTCGGCGGTCAGGAACTTACTCTTTATCTTACTCCTTAACTTACTCTTTATTCTACCAAAGAGTAAGTTAAGGAGCAAGTAGTTTTTCACATTGATCTCATAATTATGCCTTTTGCCTATACTCTTCAAAATGAGTCATCAACTCACGCTCTTTATCTTCGGGCATACACTTATATGCTTACACTGTTAACCGTCTCCCTCTTTTTACTTCCGACGACACTTCTGCGTCATCTTAATCCGATCTTCTAAATAACGACTCCACGAGTAGATGTCAATTATTCCGACATCTTTTTTGTTGCCTGTATCCTGTAAATCGGATATCTTTATTCAGTTATATATAAACGGAGGA
>DOVJ01000035.1 GCA_003520145.1 Eubacterium sp. | reverse complement strand
TGTGCGCCGCCAATTTTATCAATGTCATCTGTTCTTACAGAATACTTCTTAGCGCAATCATTCAAGTCATCCCAATTCATAATAAAATCCATTAATCTCAATCGTGGATTATAGGCAAGTGCTTTATCAACCTCATCACTATAGTATACATGAATAGTATATGGTGATGGACACTCGGAACTTCCCATTGTATGACCACACTTACAACCTAATCTTGACATGTTAGTACCTCCAATATTCTTATTATATCAAAAAAAGAGACTGTAAACCACTCTTTACAGCCTCTTACATCTACTCTATATCAAACTATCAAACTCAAAAATCTGAGTTATCTTCTTTCCCTTAAGTGCACCGTACAGAGACACAAGTGAACTTGCCACTCCAGCACTTCCAAGGAAGAGGCCTGTGTAGGCATCTATATTCCATGGCAACACCCTGGTCCAGGCGTTGTACCAACGGGTACCCAAAGCATTTGAAAATGCATCGCCCAAGAGCTTATCTGCTACACCTAAAGCATGTGTTTTGTAGAACTCATCATCCGTAAGACCAATACCGTCCACGAAGTGAAGCAATACGCCGGCAGAACCACAGCATATGCAGTCGTTCCAGTAGCCGGCAGATCTCTTGTGTGTAACACCAGCTTCATCAAGGGCGTTAGAAAGCCTTCTGTAGAACGAAAGATAATGCTCATCTTGTGTCGCCTTATATAACTCTTTGGCAACAATCGCATCGCCTGCAGGGCCGTGACAAAAGCTCAGATAGAAGACATCGAACGGTTTATCGCTATGCGGAAGGTAGATATAAGGCACTATCGATGAATCGCCGTCATTTATAGCTATCTTCTCTAGGAAGGCAAAGCCAGACTTAGCAAGCTCAAGATAACGCTCATCCTTAGCCACTTCATAATACAACGTAAGAAGATATACTATACCGGCTGTGCCATGCGCAAAGTTAGGCAATATCCCGCCCTCTGGCAATTCTGGAAAGTAATTATGGATATCGAGGAAGTTCCAATTCACAGTTCCATCCTCGTTATCATGCTTTAGCGATATGATGTAATCAAGGAATTCCTTCGCATGATCGATATACTTCTTATCACCAGTGATCTTTGAGAGATATAACCAGTAAGCGGCGGCACTGCCATCACCCATATAGTCAGGGATACCGTTCCAGTGGATATATCCACCTTCCTTCTTTGCATGATCATATATGACATCGCCTGCCTTTATGGCATATTCATGGTACCTTGCATCCCCAGTCTTACCATAGAGAACCTCAGCAAAGAAGCCTTCACCAGCCAATCCTCCGTGAAGCCCCGGCTTAATATTCGCTTCATCATAAGTATTCAGAAGGTATTCACCAGCCTGGATAGCTTCATCAAGATAAGACCTGTCATCAGTCGCTTCGTACAGCTGTATGAAGAAGAACCCTACTCCGGCAGCACCCGAATATATACTTCTATCATTCATCGTCCTAAGAAGTTCATCCTGGCTCTGCGAACCATCACCACTGCTTATCTTCCAGTGCTTATAACCTCCCTCGTTCACTTCCTGCTTCTTCAACCATCTCGCTACATCTACCGCAGCATCAAGATAATTGCTTGCGGTATTCTTCTTGTACACACTAATTTTCACTGAATCAGACATAAGATCATCTCCTTTCTAACTATACAAGAATAATAGCATCTCAGTCTGATTTTGTATAATCATTAATATCAATCGTGTGTGATAAGTGTGGCTTATAGCGAAAAGGGCCGAATAATTCGTCCATATGATGGTTTTTTCACTTCACCTGATACTTCACCTGATACTTCTCAAGATCAACCTTGCCATCTACAACCTCTACGCCCTCAGCCATAAGAAGTTCAGCTTGCTTAAGCGCACCTCCGAATGCGAATTCACCTGCAAGATCTCCCTTAGCATTTACCACACGATAGCATGGGATGTTATCAGGATCCGGATTCTTGTGCAGAGCGTTGCCGACAGCTCTGGCCATCTTGCGGTCTCCCGCCATCTGCGCAACCTGCGCATAGGTGGCGACTTGTCCGTAAGGAATACGCTTGACAGCCTCATATATGCGCTTTGCAGGGCTGTCAGAGATAAGATCATAGCTCTCGGCGATCATCAGCCTGATGTCATCATCGGGAATAGAGCAGTCGAGGATGATAGTGTTCCAGTGCTCCTTATTCTGATGGTAGCCTGGTAAAACCGACTTGTATATATCTCTCCAGAAGAAAGCCTTAACAGGGTCCACCTTCACATTCAGGTTGATAAAGCCATCCTTCTCATAAGTCCACAAGAAAGCCTTCTTGTTGCCCTTATACCTCACAAGCTGCCAGTTCTCGTCATGAAAAGGCGCATCCTGATAAGTACCAGGAAAGGAAAGCCCATATTCCAAAGCTTGTTCTCTAGTATTCATAAGCCAATCTCCTTTTTATCGTCTACAAGCGATGAATTTATGAACCGGGATAATCTCTATCACATATCCATCTCTCTCGATAACGCCTTCTTCCTCTAGGGTCACTATTATAAGCCGCTTTACGCCTTTTGTTTTCTCAGCCAATGTAACGAGATTCCCCACTTCTCTTTCCCTTGCATCACCAAGGGCATAAGCAACCTGGATAGCCAAGCCTTCTTCCGGGATATAAAAATCGATATCAATCCCAGTCTGCTTTGATTTGTAATAATAGACACCATCTTCGAATCGCCGCTTAAGGTAGATTGCCACAGCATTTTCCAGGAGGGCGGAAGTTCTGTCGACTAAAAAGAGGGACAAAAGACCGTTGTCATAGAAGTAGAATCTCGGGATACTTTCTTTTTCAGCAAACTTAGACACATAATTGCTCGTGCGAAACAGAAGATAAGCATTCTCGGCATGAGATGAGTATTCTATCATCGAATCAGTCGCCGTCTTAACACCAGAAGCTTTGACGTTACCAGCAAGTGTGTTAAAAGATACCTCGTGCATAACCGTCTCAGCAATCTTCTTCATCATAAGTCGAATAGCCATCGTATTCTTAACATGTTCTCGCTCGATTATGTCTCCGAGAAGAACCTTATCATACACATTCTTGATGTACTCTCTTTTATTCTTAAGAAACTGGACCTCGGGAAAACCACCATTAGATATATATTCAAGGCATGCCCGCCTGATCTTCGCAGACTTCGATGCAGTAAGCATCGCTGCCTCATCATGAGCGATGCTCTTGTAATCGAGAACTTCGCTGAGCGAAAAAGGCATAATCATCTTCGGGATATATCTGCCACCAAGGACACGAGCCATCTCCATGCTTAGCATCTTCGCGTTGCTTCCGGTGATATAGACATGCTTCTTCTGATCAGCCATCCTTCTTGCAAAATGTTCCCACCCATCCACAATCTGCATCTCATCGAAAAAATAATATATCTCCTTAGAATCTGTCAACTCATGCGCAGTTTCGACAACGTCATCAAAGTCATCCCTTGTAAACCCCAGAAGTCTATCATCTTCAAAGTTCACATATACAATCTGAGACCAATCGCATCCGCCATCGACAAGATCCTTCGCAATCTTGTACAAAAGTGTAGACTTACCTGACCTACGAAGCCCTACTAGCACATAATTAACACCCTTCTCAAAAGAATAATCTCTCTCAATAATCTTGGCATCCTGAATAACTTCATGCTGTTCAAGAATAACCGTCTTAAGTATACTATGATTCATCTAACAAACCTCCAGAATGCAATCCTTCGTATCTGCACTATAGTTTACTTATATTTTATCGTATGTGCACGATAAAATCAAGTGAATTTTATCGTGTACATACGATAACCATACTACATCTCATACCCATGCCTTCTCAAAATCAAGTTCAGCCACTTCTCATCACTCCTACCCGGCCTAACATCCGAAGAAATCCATGCTTCAGTTATCACAACTCCCGGATAATCCTTCAAGAACACCTCGAACTTCTCCCTGGTAAAATCCGTGAAGAACCTTCCACCGCGCTCTCCCTCGAACTCACCGTACTTGAAGGAAGCATATATGTATCCACCATACTTTACAGCACGAACCATCCGCCACATCACACGCTTAAGCTCATCCATCGGCAAGTGCAGAATCGACGCGCACGCCCATATGCCGTCATACCTCTTATCCGCCTCAAGCTCATCAAAGAGCATGTGCGACACCGCAATACCCGTGTACTCACAAGCCGCCTTGCATAGCGCCTCAGAGCCATCCATCGCATCAACCTTATAGCCCTTCCCCAGGAAGTACTTCGTATCTCTACCCGAGCCGCACCCGAAGTCAAGTATATATGAGCCTGGCTCAAGGTACGCTAAGAACTTATCCTGAACCTCGGCAAATGTAGCGTCAACCGTGTCAGATAC
>DOVJ01000126.1 GCA_003520145.1 Eubacterium sp. | reverse complement strand
TTCTTAGGACTTTGCCACTCTATGGCACATAAGCTTGGTGCTTTCCATCACCTTCCACACGGTATTGCTAACGCACTTCTCTTGACACAAGTAATCCGCTACAACGCAGCCGATGTGCCGACCAAGATGGGAACCTTCCCTCAGTACGCTTATCCACATGCTAAGGAGCGCTATGTAGAAGCTGCTCGCTTCTGTGGCGCAACCGGCAAGAACGATGATGAGGTTTTCGAAAACTTTATTCAGATGATAGAAGACCTTAAGGATAAGATAGAGATCAAGAAGACCATCAAGGATTATGGTATAGACGAGAAGTACTTCTTAGATACCCTCGATGATATGGTTGAGCAGGCATTTGACGATCAGTGCACAGGCGCTAATCCTAGATACCCGCTCATGAGCGAGATAAAAGATATGTATCTTAAGGCTTATTACGGTTAAAACCGTATTGTACCTCCTTTCTGCTAAGGGCTGTAGAACGATTGTAGGATTGTTCTACAGCTCTTTCTTCGCCAACTCATACGCCAACACATGTATAGGCTGCAGGAAGTTTCCATCAGATATAAGTTCTTTCAGTTCTTCCTCAGTATAGAGTCTCACATTCAGGTACTCAGTATCATCCAAGTGCTGCTCAGATACCTTCCTACAGTTCCTCGCCATATATATATGCGCATAATTATCCGCGATAGTCGGATTTGAAGGTATGACTAAGAGCTTAGTCCACTCATCGGACTCGTATCCACTCTCTTCTAGAAGCTCTCTTTTGGCTGCCGCAAGCGAATCCTCTGCACTAGCCCCATCCTTACCATACTCAGTCCCGTCAGTTCTCTCGATTCCGCCCGCCACATATTCTGTAGTGACCTTGCCGATACCCTGCCTGAACTGCCTTACACAGATGTGATTGCCCTCAGTATCTGTGGCTGCGATAACCACATAATCTCTCCTGCTATAGCTGTAATAAGGCTCAAATGTTGTGCCGTCTGGGAACCTATAGCAACTTCTTCTAAAGTCGATCCACTGATCCTCTATAATGTGCTCTACGCTTACCTCTTCCCATATAAGATTCTCATCATGTTCTTCGTATCTCATATAATCCTCCTATTCATATTTCTTTCTGTATTTTACCACATCTGATGCCTAGTGAAAATCCTTCCCATATATTTTGTTCACAGAATTTTCACAAAAATTATTAGCACTCACTCTTGACGAGTGCTAATAAAAGTGATATATTGTATTCAAGATAAGAAATGAGATGCAGCATTTCTTACCAACAAAAGATTTTAAGGAGGAATTACCTATGTTATTACCTAGTATTTTTTATGATGACTTTTTTGATGTGTTTGATGATGATCGCGCTCCTAAGAAGATTCCTTCTATAAAGACCGATATCAAGGAAAGCGAGAACGACTACCTGCTCGAACTCGAGCTTCCTGGATTTTCAAAAGATGATGTATCGCTTGTTCTTGAGAACGGCTACCTCACCATAAGTGCTACTCAGAACAAAGAAAAAGAGCAGAATGAATATAAGTACGTCAGAAAAGAAAGAAAGACAACCTCTATGCAGAGAAGCTTCTATGTTGGCGACAACTTAACAGAGAACGACATCAAGGCAGGCTTTGATAACGGTATACTTACTGTTACAGTTCCTAAGAAGGTAGAAGAAGCTGTAGAGACTAAGAAGTATATCCCAATCGCTTAATACCTTTAATCCTTAATAGAAAAAAGGGCTGTCGCACTAAGAAAGTGCGATGGACCCTTTTTCTTATACTACTTCACTCTCTTAGTTCCACCCCATACCCATCTTTTTTATTACCCGTGATGGTAAACTTATATTCGTGTCCAATTGTGGCAGTCCATTCAATCGGATCTAGGTAACAAGTTATCTCCTCAGGATAGACATTCTCAAAGTTCGGATCTACATAATCTGTGATGATTCTGAACCTTATTCGCCATTGAAAACTGTCAGATTTGTCTTCTTTTTCAGAATCTTGCGTTAACATTTCTCTATCCCAGACTTCTATAATTTCATCGTTATGTTTGATTTTTGACTTATCAGCATTGGATGTCCCACCACTATAATCATGACCGTCTATAGTGTAATCATAGACCAGTAGTCCTATATCCTCATCTACATTAAGCTGTATTCTTAAGGCTATTTCGTCATTTCCTACTTTGAATTCCCTTGGAAAAAACTTAATATATATGATAAGAGCTAACAAAGCTACAACTGCGACAACTATGATTCCGATTTTTTTCTTTTTCATATCTGATTACCCCTTATATTTACTTTACGATATATACTTTCTCCTCATCTGTATCCGGATTTTCCCACATTACCTTATAAAATAGCGTATCATACTCTATTCTTTTGCCTTTATCAAAGGTAGTCGTAACCTTATATCTAAATCTAGGGACTTGATGCTGATACTTCACTGCCATATAGTCAGATATCATAAATACTGCAAACAGTGCAATAAAACAGCCTATAACAATCCCTATTCTTAAACCTCTTTTTTGTATCAAAGGTTTAATTATAAGATAAATTCCTGTCACCATAATAATACTTCCCCATCCTGACAGAAAACTCCCCCAGCTGCTGTCACTTGGAAACATAGCTAACGCTGACACTATGATAAAAAATCCAAACAACGAAAACAGTATACCTACCGTCTTCATCTTACTTTTCTTGACTTCGTTATGACTGTATTCAGCCATAGCGATTGCCGTCTCTCTTGTTTCTTGTTCCATGGTCTCGCCTTTCCTTTCACCATTAATTATTTCCGGTATGCTTACATCATAATAATCAGCTATCTCGACTAACATACCTATATCCGGCATATTGCTGCCAGTCTCCCATCGAGACACTGTTCTGTTGGAAACTCCGAGCTTCTCTGCCAAAGCTTCCTGAGTAAGATTCTTTTCTTTTCGAAGCATTTTCAAAAAAGATCCTACCTTAACCTGATCCATACGGATGTCCTCCTTTCGATACAAGTGTACTAAATCACCTCTCATAATCCTACGACACAAAGCGAGAAATGTCGTAAAATACAGGATTAGACAAGCTTGTCCATAAGATCATACTTCAGTTCACTATATCCAACCGACCTATATGTCTTGATCGCATTCTCATTATAATTCTCTACCTCGAGTTTGTATCTGACTGCTCCTATGTTCTTATAGTAGTCCTCTATATAAGCAAAGAATTCTGTCGCAAAACCCATACGTCTGTATTCTGGTTTCACATACAGGTCCTCAACCCATATGTTGATTCCGCCGTATTCTGTGGTGTAGCTTATGGAAGCCATACCATACCCAGCTATCTGACCATCCTTCTCGAAGGTAAAGCCCTCTATAAAGGGACAATCTCCGCAGCAATCCTCTATATCACGGATAAGTATCTCATCTGAGGCCTTATTAATAACTGCATCAGAGGCATAGAAAACCTTCATCATGGCGAGAATCTCAGCCTTATCCTCAATTTTCATCTTTCTTATCATATTATTTTCCTTTCAGCAAAAAAATGTGTTGACACGTCTGCACATCTTTGATATAATTTATATGTTGTGAATAACGTTTTATGAATTCGGAGTAGTACTCAAGAGGCCGAAGA
>DOVJ01000132.1 GCA_003520145.1 Eubacterium sp. | reverse complement strand
CTGCTTATGTTTATGGCGGTGTCGACGGAGATTCTTGAGGAATCGGCTGAGTATATACGTATCGAGTGCGTGGCGAGTGTACTGGGGATTCTGTGCAGCTTTCTGATGGTTTCGCTTGTGGCTATCGGAAAGAGCAAGCTCGTGTACATCATGACGGGCGCGAGGCTTGTGCTTAGTGTTGCTCTTGATACACTTCTTGTCTCGAACCTTTCGATTTCGCTCAAGCTTGGCGTGAATGGTATCGCCGTATCGA
The DNA here is from genome assembly GCA_003520145.1 of Eubacterium sp. Classification (GTDB taxonomy): domain Bacteria; phylum Bacillota; class Clostridia; order Lachnospirales; family Lachnospiraceae; genus UBA9775. The sequence goes on along the minus strand of DOVJ01000132.1, from coordinate 9,253 downwards.
ACTGTGTGATGAATCTATTGCTTTTTGTGGTGGCGTTCGTACTTATCGAGAGATGCGGTTATCCGCTGTGGTCGAAGGAGAGGTTGTCATTTGCTTGGATGAGGGATTTTCTTAGGGTTGGAGGCATCTCAGGACTTGAGTCCTTCGTTCGCAATCTGGCTTATATGCTTATGGTGTCTCGTATGGTAAATGTCGTTGGCGAGCAGGGAACCTACTGGGTAGCGAACAACTTCATCTGGGGGTGGTTATTGCTGCCGATTAATCAGCTTGCTGAGCTCATCAAACAGGAGACTGCGAAGGATGAGAAGGCTGTTAAGGAGAACACGCCTGGGTATCTTTTTATAACTACGGTTACATGTATGGCATGGATTGTTCTTATACCTCTTTACAAGCCTTTTATGAAGCATGTGCTTGGCTTTGGTGACGTAGATAAGCTCTTTGGACTTGTGATGGTTTTGCTTGGCTTCTATGTGATGTATGCTTATCAGAATGTGTTTGATGCGACGTTCTATGGTCGTGGTAAGACTGGATATATGCTCTTTGAGTCTGTCGTTACGAATACTATCTACTATGGACTGTTCTTTGTGCTTTATCTGACTGGTGTATGGACGCCAACACTTATAGGCATAGCGTTGATGTTTGGAGGTGGCAATGCATTTGATAGTATTGTATCGTATGTGGCGTATAAGCATTTTAGGAAGAGATTCTTTTATATGTAAAGGGCTGTCGCGATAGATGATTTATCATCATGTGCGACAGCCGCTTTTTTATTCCTCATCATTGTAATTGTATTTAGTGCTTATCTAATTTCTTCTGTTCTTGCAGAAAAGCTTCTAATGGTTTATGGGATGCATTTAATTCATCGATTAAGGATTGAAGTTCTTGATTCGGTGATTTGGCTGTTACTTGAACTATGTTGGTTATAAATCTCTTTGATGATTTTTCGCTTGTATCGGTATATCCTACAAAACCAACATTAGGGAAGTAGTAATAATATTCAAGAGCTGCTTTGCGTACATAATCTTCGTCTTGGAGATAATCATATATCTTTTTATAGTTTACTACAGATTTATCGATTAGTTCTTTTAACTGATTAATGACTTCTTTGTTCCATTGGATCGCCTTTTTAATGTATATGGAAGTATTCTTTTTGTTCTGCTTTATCATATGATCTAATACTTCACCGGCATAAGGAAATATGAAGGTTGGTTCACTATAATCAAAATTAGGGTTAATCTTAAATGGTTCAAAGAAGTAATTAAGAACGGTATTGGGGCAAGAGGCAATACTCTTGACAAATTGATCTATGCTCTTTGATTTTGGTAATGTATAATCTTTTTTTATATGAATACCAAGAATTGGATGTATGCTATAAAGCTGTGGAATCTCGCGTGCATGAAGATTTGTAAGTGTATCGAAATCCTTGTTTTTTATTGCGAGCAACATCAGTTTAAAGCGTAGATCGGATTCTGTTTTTAACCGTGTATCCAAGTCACCACAGTATCCACGTTGGGCTTTAATACTCGTACCTGCACCAAAGTATGAATAACTATCATTGAAGGTGCCGAAGTATTCTTTTTTATCATCTCCTATGAACCAGATGTAGTCTTTATCCATTAGGTACTTCAATAATGCATAATTACCAGCTTCTAGGGCGTAGTCGATGATGGTTTTGTTGTATTCGTCTAGGTTTAGGAACAGATTATCTGGTCTATGAATATGTGTTTCCCAAACATTTGGATCATCTGAATATGCTATGGAGTAGTTAGTTATATGACTTGTTGAAGGAGTCGAAGATGTTCCAGCACTTATGATATCTTCAACTGATACGCCGAGTAATTCGGCGAAGATAGGAAGGTCTTCTAACTGAATCCATTTGTTTCCATTGATGATCTGACTTATGCGATTCTGTATATTAGGTATGGCATCCTCGTCTACAGAACCATAACGTAACTTGAGATATTCTATCCCGAATTGTCGTGCGCTTTTGAATTGGCGTTCATATATGAGGTCTTTGATATAGTGGCCCATTGCAGTTTTGTCTACAGTAAACATAGCATTTACCTCCTTTTGTATAAAGTATAAGGCCTTGTATGGAAAAATGATATTATAGTTTGGTATATACAAAAAGCATATCTTGATTATAACATAAAAAATTATATGCAAAAAGCATATATTTTTGCATTCTATCAATATAGTAAGATTATAACTACTTGACGTACGTCAAGTTGTCGTATTGCTAAGAGGAAGGGGTCTTCTCCGACTGAGATAAAGCTGATAAGAGAGCCAGTGATTACCACTGACTCTCAGTTTTTTTCTTAACAGTATACTTAGCGGATACGGCTATAATACCATAGAGCATCGCTACTATGATAAACAAACTTATCGACATGGTTCTCGTAGCAAATAGATTTAAGAGAAGTATTGCAAATGGAACTAAAGCCATATGGGTTGCTTTACCTCTGTCTTCTATATCAAAGAATTCTTCTATACTTTTTACCTCATATTCGACAACCATAAGATATATCAGGTACAATAATATGATTAATGGTATGATGAAGAGAATGATGAACTTAGAAGCTGATAGAGGGTAATATTGATGCAGTGGCTTTACTGTACCTAGTAATTCAAGTCTTTTATAGTCCTCTTCATCTATTTTATCCTTATCAAAAATTAATTCGTAAGGATCATATGGAGTTGGAGTAATCAGAGATATAAGTTCATTTCTTTTGTCTTCAGATATCTGAAATCTGATATCATAAGATGAGAAATCGAATTTCACAAAGAAATCCCATCGGTCATGAGGAAGTTCGAAATCAATATCTGATAAAAGTATGGAATCCTTATACTTTGGAATAAGGTATTGGATTTCGTAGTATGATGTAAGCGCCTCTTTGTCAAAAAAACGCTCTACACCGATTTTATCAAAACCATATTCATAGTATTCGGCTTTGCTAATCTGATCTTCATAGTAGATATTGTTAGGTCTGAATGCATAGGTCGAATCACCAAATGCAAGATTATGCTTATATTCACTATTACGTATCATACCACCACAGAGTATTACTATACTGACACTTAGTAATAATCCTGAAACAGCAAGCCCTGTCCATATTAAGAAGGGTTTCCAGGTCTTGGGAAATATTCTTGTTACATAGCCTCTATTAATTCCGTCATCTACGGTACGAATCACCTTTAATAAGGGCCTTAGATTGTTCATTAACACACACCTCCGTATATTATGTATTGTATCATATTATGATTTTGGGAGCAATTGAAAAAAGTGTATAATAGGTATAGAAAGCTTAGGAGAATGAACAGTAAAAAGTTCATGGAATAGGAGATTTGAAAGCTGTAGGTTAGTTATTAGATGTTAGATAAGGCTTTAGCTTTTCGATGAGCTTATGAATCATTGTGCCTGGTGCTGAATTGGAAGGTTTTTTCCCTTCGTTAATGGTTTCAAGTTTTTTGGCATTGATTATAGCTGTGTTCATGTATGGATAAAGAATATGATACATATCGTCACGATTTTTATGATATTCGCCTTTTTTTAGGGATTTGAGGATTTGTGTGAGCTTTGGCCAGTATTCGCTTCGATTAAGATCTGATTGGATGAAATTGAAGTGTAATAGGAACCAAAGCTCTACACATTGATTTGACCAGATGGCGTGGTAGGTGATTTCATTATTAGATTCGATTTTACAGAGCCGTTCGGTTTCATCGATATGTGAAGCTGGATAGTCATCAGTGTCATATACTATCCATACATGACGGTATCCGTTTATTGATTGTGTGGCAAGTTCTTTTGCTTTTGCGTATAGATTTAGTGTATTATCGCCTTTTCCTTCTACTCTGACTTGGACTTTAGCTGGATAGTTATGATTGATTATAGTACTCATAGCCTTAAAGTATGAAGGTTCTGTTTTGGTTCCTTCTGTGACAATTAGGTGATATTCAGGTTGGATGAGCTTGTGGCGGTCACGCCTTGGCTGCATCCACATTTTATTATGATCACTCCTTTTAATAGGTTTTAGACTCATGTGAATGCACCTCCGAGCATATTTTTTAGATAAGGATCTCCGCCGTAACGCCCTTCGAGATATTGCTTGTCATAACTTGCAGTATTCTTGATTCGTGAACCGTCTTCGTTTCTTAATTCGTGAAGAGAGTATATATCGCTTTCGTGAGTATCATTGGCGGCAGCAAACCAGATTTCATCTCTACGGAAGATAGTATTCTTCATCGTAGACATATCATGAGATGTGAAGAGTAATTGAGCACCGTGCGGATTTACTGCTTTGTCTTTGAAGAGAAGGATCACGTAACGAAGAAGTTTTGGATGGAGCTTGGCGTCGAGTTCATCGATTATGATAAGCCTCCCTTCGCGAAGTGCGAGCAGTATGATTGGTAGAGCGGTAATCAGCTTCTTGGTGCCGTCAGATTCTTCTGAGAAAGACAGTTCATATTCATTATTTCCAAGTTTCCTCTTCATGTAGAGCATATGACTTTCTTCATCGTAGCGATAGTCTGTGATGTCTATATCCATATCGTTTAGTGCCTTGATAAACAAATTTTTGTATTCTTCATATTTTTCCAGTAGGATTTGATGTTCTATTATAGGATTTGCATAGCTACGGATAATACAACTCTCAAACCATGTCATTATCTCATTGATCTCAGAAATATCATAGTTGATAGCGAGGAATGAGAGATATGGTATCTTGGGATTGACGTGTACATTGATACTCTTCTTGTTGATACTGTATCCGAGTGTAATCGTATTTTTTTCACGATCGAAGATATCAGCTGTTTTCTTGCCTGTGACAGACTTGCGAGTAAGTGACTCTGAGATCACTTCATGGTTCTTGATAGCTATGTAGTAGCAGTACATATTGTTATTGATAAGTATGAATAATCTGAATTCAGTTGGTTCATCTGATGAAACTTCATCAAATAAGAATGGTTTAGCGTCTACATATTGCTGAAGAATTATAGACTGACGATTCTTTCCAAGTTCATGCACAGGTTTTACGACAGTTGAGATTACACAAGATAAAGCCTGAAGCAAGTTGGATTTGCCTCCGCCGTTAGGACCATACACAACGCTCACTGGAATAAGATCTGGTGCGTTCTTTGAAGATATGAGTGTCTCATCGAACTCAGGAAGATTAGCAGCCTGAAAGTCCAAAGTTGTTTCATTCTTGTATGACTTGAAATTCTTGAATGTGAACTGGCATAACATATCGATACGCCTCCTTTCTTGATGATATTATATGATATAAAACATGAAAATGCAAGTTTAATATGCGGATTTTGGACAAAAAATTACTATATACACGTATAAAACTGATTGCGCAAGAATGGTGAATAGGATTTGAAGTGTGATTCACACCAATATGGTGAGTGCTTGAATGTGATTTTTTTGATAATCCAAGAGCTGATGCAGAGATCAAACAAATCTTGCCTGAAGGCTACTTTTCTTGACTGCTACAGATACTTTTCTTGACTGCTACAAGTCCCTTGAAAAAGTGCGGTGAAGTGATAAAAAGTCCCTTGAAAAAGTGCGGTTTGCCTATTGAAACTCACTTGAAAAAGTGTATAATTGATGTAGGAGGTGTTTTTATGTTCAAGAGAAAGATCACTGATGAACTTATCAGATGGAAAAACAGCACCGGAAAGAAGAAAGCGCTTGTTATAAAGGGGATGCGTCAGATAGGAAAGACCTTCATAGTGCAGGCTTTTGCAAAAGAGAATTACGAGAATGTTGTCTATGTAAATTTTAAGGATAATGAGTCTGCTAAGAGGATATTCGATGGAGACTTTGTAGTTGACAGGATTACTTTGGATTTATCTGCATTGATATCAAGTGTGCATTTTGTTCCGGGACACACAGTGATTATATTCGATGAAGTTCAAGAGTGCGCCAATGCAAGGGCGAGTATCAAAGCATTTATGCTTGATGGAAGATATGATATTATATGTACAGGTTCGCTTCTTGGCATAAAGGGATATAATCGAAAGAAAAATCGAGGAGTACCAACAGGTTTTGAACATATAGTGTATATGAAACCTATGGATTTCGAGGAATTCTTATGGGCTAAGGGTGTTGATAAGGCTGTTCTTGAAGAAGTGCGCTCATGTTTTTATGAATATAGACCTGTATCGGAGACGATTCATACGACTATGCTTCGCAATTTTCGCGAGTATATGTGTGTTGGGGGCATGCCGTATGTGGTTGATCGTTTTTTATCTACCAACGATATGAATGTTGTTCGTGAGGAACAGAGAGATATACTCGAGGAATTCAAGGATGATTTTGGTAAGCACCTCGATGAGAACGAGAACGAAGAAACTGATCTTGTGCTTTTGGGGAGAATTAATAGAGTGTTTGATTCTATTCCAGCTCAGCTTGCTAAGGAGAATAAGAAATTTACATATGCAACGCTTGAGAAGAAGGCACGATCGGAAAACTACTTGTCAGCTATTCAGTGGTTGGCAGATGCGGGTATTGTGAATCTGTGTTATAATCTGTCCAATATAAGCCTTCCACTTGAGGGAAATAAGATAGACAATATATTCAAGATGTATATGCAGGACTCTGGCTTATTTGTTGCTATGTTAGAAGAAGGAAGTGCAGCAAGGATTCTAAGCGGCGACTTAGGTATGTACAAGGGCGCCATCTATGAGAATATTATTGCGGATGCCTTTTCTAAAAAAGGCAGAGCTTTGTACTACTATCATAAGGACAGTGGTTTAGAGATTGATTTTGTTACTTCGATTGATATGGAACCGACGCTTATTGAAGTCAAAGCAACAAGCGGTAATACCAAATCAGCTAATACGATTCTTAAAAACAAGAGCCAGTATGGTGTTAGTCGATGTATAAAATTTAGTGGAAACAATGTTGGAATAGAAGGAGATAAGATAACCATCCCTTATTACATGGTTTATATGATTTGAAGAAATTCGTGATTATGCTAAGAACAATGGTATATTTTTATTTTCCCCTCTTGACATTTCTCATAATTTATAGTAATCTATATTAGCTAACAGTGATAACTTTATGTACACACAAGAGGGAATCATGCCAAGAGATAAGTCTGTAAGTCATGAGAAAGTTAAGATAGCTATACGTGAGGAGTTTCTTGAGAAGGGATATGAGGGCGCTTCTGTTAGAAGCATAGGTCTTAGGGCAGGGATGACGTCTGCCGGATTATATAGGCACTATGCTGACAAGGAAGCTATGTTTGACAGCCTTGTTGAGCCTCTTGTTGAGAGTATTAAGGCTTGGACCGACAGACATACTGCTAGGAAGTATGATCTTGTAGATAGTGATGTGCAGGGAAGTAATCTCTTTGGAGAGACTTTCTTTGATCTGATCAGAGAAGTTATCTTGCCAAGAAGAGAGGAGTTCATACTTCTTATGTCGCGTTCTAGTGGGACTAAGTATGAGCACTTTCTGCATGATTATGCTGAGGAGAATCAGAAGAAGTTCTTAGAGGCGATTAAGTACCTTAAGGCGAAGGGATATCCGGTTATCGATATAAGCGAGGAGGAATTACACATGCTTTTGTCAGCTTATCTGACAGCGTGTTTTGAGCCTATCATACACGATTATGACGATGAGAGTGTCGTTAAGTATCTGAATACAGTCCAGGAATTCTTTATGCCGGGATGGCTAAGGATTATGGGAGTTAAGCAATAAAGAGCCGAAAGGCTCTTTTTATTTTGTTAGTTATCATTTTTAGGTTAGCGATAGCTAACCGAAAAAATGTTTTGATAACTTATACATTATCCAATAAAGATGTGGAGGAAAGAAAGTTGGGAAAAACAGAGAAGTTTGATCACATGAAGCTGATCAGAGAGTACGCTGGCGGGCATAAGCATCTGATCACGTTGGGGCGCTTTCTGGCAGCTGTCAGTGCTGTCATGACGCTTGTTCCTTACTATGAGCTATGGAAGATTATAAGGATAGCTGTTAAGGGTGAGGATCTTAAGGATATCACCACTCACGCATGGATTGCAGTAGGTATGATAGTGGGAGCTTTGCTTGTGTATATAGCAGCGCTTCTATGCACGCATATCGCTGCCTTTAGAGTTCAGGCGAATATGAGAAGTTCGCTTATGCGTCGGATTCTTACGCTTCCGCTTGGAGTGTTTGATGAGGATGGCACAGGCAAGATAAGACGTATAGTGAATGATTCTACAGCTGCAACAGAGACTTATATAGCGCACTCGCTTTGCGATAAGACTGTTGCGATGGTTACGCCTGTTGGTCTTCTGGTGCTTGTATTTGCTTTTAACTGGAAGATAGGTCTTATATGTATGGTGCCTGCATTTATCGGGTTTGCGTGTATGATGTCTATGATGGGCAAGGGCATGCAGGAGAAGATGAAAGAGTATCAGGATGCGCTTGAAACTATGAGTAGTGAAGCTACTGAGTATGTGAGAGGCGTTCCGGTTGTCAAGACATTTGGGCAGACTGTTCACTCTTTTAAGCGCTTCAAGACCTGTATAGATGGCTTTGGTAAGTGGGCAACTGACTATACTCTGATGCTTAGATTCCCTATGTGTGGATTCATGACCTGCATCAATGCGATATTTGCCTTCACAGTGATCGCGGCTTTTGTGGTGACGAAGGATGGCACTACGAATGCGGATATCCTGAATATCATGTATTACATCATCGTTATGCCACTTGTTACTATTGCGCTTACGAAGATCGCTTATTCGGGCGAGGCTGAGATGAATCTTATCGATGCTCTTAAGCGTGTTGAGAATGTTATGGCTATAGTCCCTCTTACTGAGGCGAATACCGGAAAGAAGCCTCTTGATAACAGTATCGAATTAGAAGGTGTATCATATAGATATCAGGATGCGACAAGAGATGCTGTTTCTGGTGTATCGATAAGAATAGGTGCAGGAGAGCATGTTGCTCTTGTCGGGCCGTCAGGTTCTGGCAAGACTACTCTTGCTGAGCTTATTGTGAGATTCTTCGACGTGACTTCAGGCAAGATCAAGATCGGTGGCGTAGATGTGAAGGATATGGCTTCAAAGACACTTATGGAGCATGTATCTTTCGTGTTCCAGGATTCTAAGCTTATCAAGAAGTCCATACTTGAGAATGTTCGCATGGCCAAGCCTGATGCGACTGAAGCAGAAGTTATGGAGGCTTTGAAAAAAGCGCAGTGTATGGATATCATAGAGAAGCTTCCTCGTGGCATACATACTGTGATCGGAGAGAAGGGAACTT